>JBMNNU010000306.1:0-4060 GCA_050942695.1 Chloroflexota bacterium | reverse complement strand
CTATGCAGCGAGCAATGGCTAAGCAGGCCGAGGCCGAGCGAGAGAAGAGGGCCAAGATCATCCACGCACAGGGCGAGTTCGACGCATCCGCCCGCCTTGCAGATGCCGCAGAGATGCTGAACCGAACGCCGACGGCGCTTCAGTTGAGATACATGCAGACCCTCACCGAGATTGCGACTGAGAAGAACTCGACCATAGTCTTCCCTCTGCCAATAGATCTCTTGAAGGGTATCCTTGACTTCGGCAAGCTCAACGGGCACGCCGAGAAGGTAGTCTCAGCCTCGCCCAGGCAGGCTACGCCGCCGGAAGAAGAGTAGGCAGAACTCTCTTTTACGACATAAGGGGACGGCTCGCGAGCGAGCCGTCCCCTTAATGAATGCTATTCGGATGTGCCAATCAGCCCTACTTCTTGAAGTAGAACTTGATCTCAGCGGGATTCGGAAGACCCTGCAGGCTCTGGTAGCTGACGGACTGCCCGGACCTGGTGGGGTTCCCTGGAGCCTCGACCTTCGAGAACGTCCGGGTGTCGCTTGCCGGCAGGGCGGCGCCTACCGACCAGGTGTCCATACCACCGGTCCTGATCTCACACCTCCAGAAGCCGTTGGCATCAGTTGTTGCATGCCACTCTCCGATCCAGCCTATCCCTCTATCTGAATCATATCCCATCTCCTCACAGAAAACTGTCGCCCCCTGGATGGGCTTGTCCGGCGCCCCCTCCTCGTAAACGTAGCCTTGGAAGGCATGGGAAGCAGCCGTCCCGTAAAGGCTCCCAAAGTCGCTGTTCTTGGCGGCGACCAGGCCGAACAGCAAACCCACCAACAACCCGATTACGAGCGTGACTCCAGGTTTCCACAGTATGCCTTTAATCATCTGGTATAAGCCTCCTTTCCCCAATTTGTTTTTTCAATCGATCGAGTGCCGCCAAGATCACTTCCTTCGGCTTATGGATGCTTGCTGCCGCCGGTATCGTATCAAGTTAGTTCGGTTGAGAGTCGCCCACCCTTCACGAGGCGGTCCCTCTTAAGCCAGCCCGGCTTAGATCGACGCGAGAGAGCATGGCACACAACAGACTCACGCTACTCAGCTTGGCCTAGCTAATGAAATGGCCTCATCGTTCGCTCCTGTTTAAGGTCTACAAGCACTTTAATCATCCAGCGTGTCACGAAACGTGTCATTCGAGAGCAGATTGCTATTAAGAATCCGCCGCCTGTTTATCACTACCTGCTTTTGTTCAGATAGATGATCGCCTTCGACAGGTCGAGCGACACATCGCTGCCGCGTACCCAAGAGCTCCAGTCCGTAAGGACGATGTTGCTCTTCTTCATCCAATCCTCGCCGCACCAGGAGAGCACCTCCTGATTATTGCTGTAATACCCGTCCCACGAGTCGGTCGCCAAATCGCGGAGGCTCGAATTGGCGTGCGCTATCATAAAATCCGTGGACGGCTGAGCCTGCGTCTGCAACACCTGGAGCTTACTCTGCGGCCTGACTCTGTCGTCAGTTAGACCTTTCAGTATAGGCTTCTTCTCCCTGGCAAAACTCTTGCCATCCAGGCCTTTCTCAAACTCGGAATACAGGTTCCAATCCCTGTTAATGATCCTGGCCGCAGGGCCAGTCAGCAATCCGTAAGCGTTGCACGTAGTAAATGGGCGACCATCTCCAGGGGCATCGGAGAACATAACTATCGCTCTGCAACTATGCTCCATCAATCTGCCATACGTCCAGTTAGCAATTGGAACACGATTCGGATCGTGGAACGTCACAAACTCGTTGTCACCCATATCTTTTCCCATATAGTCGCCCAGATACCTGGTTATAAGCCCTACTAAATTAGTCATGCGCGCCTTAGTGTTCATCTCAAAGAAATGCTGGAAGTCCAAAATGACAATCTCCTTAGGGTGGTCCCGTAAGAAATCCCGAATGTCCTTTAGAGAGCTCTCCACGTCGTCGCCGTATATCGAATGCACGCACCTAAAGCTGGTGTTCGAATCGCCCAGGGGGGAAACCCTGAAATCCAGGTAGCGGACACCATGCTCTAATTGCGTTTTCATGTTCGTTCCCTGGGCCACCGCGTACTTTATGACCGTAACCTTGGGAACAATTTTTAGGGCGAACGGATGATCTGGTGATAGCCAGGTGTTGGGCTCATTCGGTCCGCCGATGGAGCTAGTGCCCGAATCGTGCGACCCTGGTATCTTGATGTCCTTAAGCTGCTTGTCTTGTATCTCCGCCGAAAGATCCCTCATCCAATTGGATGTATCGATGCGAACGGATGCGGCAGATTGTTGATCTACGACCGACCCTCCGTAGAGGGCGGTGAGATTAAAACCGATAGAAACGAACACCCCGAGGAGCAGGCCCAGCGATAGCCCAATCACCAACATCGCCCAAGGCTTCAATAGCTGGCGTCTGAACATCTATGGTACCTCTCCTTATTGTCCGCTCCCTTACTGAAAAGACCGAACCACCTTGATTATCTCCCCCCGTATGGGCCCATCCGGAGCCCGCCCTCACCGGCGCCGCCACCCTCTTTAGCGAAATAGTCGACTATTGGCAAGGCCCCGGTGTAGTAGATCCTCCAGATATCTCTTGTAAAGTCGAACCTTTTCGCTTCGCCCGGTTTGAGCGAGTCCTCACCCCACTTCGTCCACTCCCCCGGTCCCGACCACTCGACGGAGGACTGGTAATAGGACGCGAGCTTGACCGTTTCGTTCGAGTCGTTACGGAGGCCGATGACCCTAGTAACCGCGGCAAGGCCTTTCGCCACCAGGTAGTTGCCATGTTTGTCTGAGCCGAGAGGGATTGGGCCATAGCCGTTGGGACCCATCCGGAGCCCGCCCTCGATGCCGCCGCCGCCGGACGTCTCACAGTCCACGATCGTCGGCTCGCCGTTGAAGTAGTAGAGGTTCCAATGCCCTTTGAAGTCGAACTTCTTCTGCTCGCCCGGTTTCAGGGTGTCCCAGCCCCACAGCTCGCTTAGCTTCGATTGTTTGTAAGACTGGAGGGTTATCATGTTTTTCGTGTTGTTCTTAAGGAGAATGAACCCGGTCTGGAGCCCGAGGAAACCGCTGTCCAGATCGAAGTAAGGCCCCCTGCTGTCGCGCCCTTTGTCTACCACAGCGGTGCCTGCCAGCGCACCGCTAATCGGGAGCCCCATGAAACTAAAGGCCAGCAGCCCGGCCGCAAAAACGACTACTAGACTGCCAGTGAGTATTTTCGCTTGCCGTGTCCATCGTAACCGTCTCATTTTTTTTGCTCCTTTCATGTTTTGGCAGTATTTTGGAGGCTTTGCGTGTCCCTGAGCGTGTCACTGCGCTGCCCTGCGAGTCCAGGAGCGGTAACCTCGGACCGTTCTCTATTCTTCGGTCCGAAGCTCGCGATGCAGGAAATTGACAACCTTCGGCCAGGAGTCTTCCGCCGCCTTAGCCGCGCCTTTGGCCGTGCCGCCCAGCCCTTCCCACACACCAACAGTGGGGAGATAGAACTGACGCAATGTGGTCGGATAATAGGGGTAACTGATCAGCATATGTCCGCCGTCGGCATAGGCCAGGAGCTCGTAGCGGAAAGGATGGTTGTGCGTCTTGAGTCTCTCAATCGTAATCCCAGACAGCACGTCAGACGGCCAGACTCCATCCCCGGGGTTGCCGATGAGCAGAAAGGCTGACTTTGATCTCTCCACGGGGATCGTGGCCGCTGCTATCCTGTCCTGCTGCTCTTTCAAACTGTAGAGAAATGCAGGCGCATCGAGGTAGGGCGTGCCGCTCTTCTGGGCTTCTTGGAAGCGGCGCTGCGCGTCCTCGTCCTCCATAAATCTCAGATAGGAGAAGGGTTTACCCTGATACGTCCATGCAGGGTTCTCACCGGAGCCTATCCCGTCCCAGATAACGCCGCTGGGGGTATAACCGACCACCGCTTTGATCCTCGGAAAGAGGGATGCTGAGAGTATAGCCAGCTCGCCTCCCCGTGAGGCCCCGATCACGCCAAACCGGTCGGACGCGACATTCGGCTGTTTAGCCAGCCAATCCATGGCTTTTTCGATCGTCTCCAGCGGTATATTCTC
>JBMNNU010000303.1:0-4089 GCA_050942695.1 Chloroflexota bacterium | reverse complement strand
GGTTGTGCACCCGATCTCAGGTTAGATGCTTAGAGGGGTTAGATCCGTCGCGGCCCTGAAGGGCCGGCCTTAACCACCGGTCCGTAGTTAGTCTGGCCCTTCAGGGCCACGAATCAATAAGAACAATTCGCAACGATCATCAGGTGCGCATGGCCTCGTGGAGGGCTGGCATCACGCTCGATAAAGAGGTACACGCAGGCTGAAGCCTTCGGCTACATTAGGCGGGCAAGATGCCCGCGCTCCCGGGAATGTTGCGCAACGTGGACGTGCTGGCGGGACGCCCGCGCTCCAGTCAGACGGCTTCGCCGTCTATCAAAACCAGTATGGCCGTGTACTAAGCCCTTTGCAATCAGGAGGGGGATAAGACGTGTTTTTTGTGTATCTAAAAATTGCGTTGCTTGCCCCCGGTATTATGCTGCACGAGTTCGCCCACCATATCCTCTGCCTCGTTACTGGGGTGAGGGTCCAGAAGGTGGTGTACTTCCGACTCGGGAGCCCTGCCGGTTACGTCATCCACGACGAACCGATGCTCTATCGCCAGCTTTTCGCTATCGTAGCCGGCCCCTTCTTCCTGAACTCCGCAGTTTCGGTGGTATTGATCAACCTGTCGCTACGCCAGTGGGCCCAGGCCACCGACCTACCGGGGTTCTTACTCGCCGCTGCCCTCACCTGGCTAGGCATCTCCGGCGGATTGCAGGCTGTGCCCAGTCGGGCCGACGCTCGCAACCTTTTCGATAGCACCAACTGGCACGTGACACACCTAAATCCTTTCGCTGTAGTTGGATACCCAGTTGCAGCAGCGATATACTTAGTGCAGTTGGCCAGACCGTTAGCGGCAGATTGGTTCTACGCGGTGTTCATGGCGTTCCTAGCAACACGTGGCTTCGCTGGACTAAGTTGAGCGCCACATCGTGGCAGGTTCTCGCCAGGCGGGATATAATCTTGTTGGAACAGAGCCTGTAAAAGTAGCAGAAGCACCATTGGAGAATTGAATGAGATCACCAGGGGACAGTAACCCTGAACAGCAACCTCAGCAGTCTGAACAGGATCGCCACCTCGAAGCTATAGAGCCTACTAGCGTCATATTTGAAGAGGGCGTTCGGCTTACACCGGGCAACGATGAGATACCGGTAGGTGAGGTCAAGGGGGAAGAAACCCCTCCTACTGGCGAGACGCTCACCCAGCCCAGGAAGTCCAACCTGAAACCGCTCCTGACGGAGATCATCCAGACGATTCTCCTCACTCTCATCATCTTCGCCTGCGTCAGATCGGTGGTGCAGAATTTCAAGGTCGATGGCGCAAGCATGGAGCCCACACTCCACAGCGGACAGTACCTGCTGATCAATAAGGTGGCCTACCTGCGATTGGAAGGGGTAACACTGGACTTAGCCCAACAGATTGGAGTAGCTCCGGATGACCGCAACAGCCACTTTCCCTTCGGCGGCCCCCAGAGAGGCGATATCGTCGTATTCCGCTACCCCGGCCACCCGGATAGGGATTTCATCAAGCGGGTGATCGGTTTGCCGGGAGATACGATTCAGATAGACCGTGGACGCGTTTACATCAATGGAACCCCGCTGGAGGAGGAGTATATCCACTCGGTGCCCACCTACAGCCTTCCCAAGCAAATAGTTCCAGAGGGGAGCTACTTCGTGCTGGGAGATAACCGCCCCAACAGCAGCGACTCCCACATTTGGGGATTCGTCCCCGAAGAGAACTTGATCGGTAAGGCGTGGCTTTCATACTGGCCACCAGGGAGTTGGGGCCCGGTACCAGACACCGGCATAGCAGGCAACTAATATCAAAGGGGGCCAGGGAAATATCCCTGGCCCCCTGTTTGTTACTCCAGCATCATTTCCCCAAGGCTCGCTCCGGGAGGAACCATAGGGAAAACGTTCTCCTCAGGCTCCACCATGAACTCTACGAGGAACGGCCCCTCGTGGGCCATCGCCAGCCGGATGGCCGGTTCTACCCCCTCGGGTGTCTCCACCCTGCAGGATGCCACTCCGTGGGCTTTGGCCAGGCTGACGAAATCCGGGCCGGGGATAGGGCTGTGGGAGTAGTTGGACTCGAAGAAGAACTGCTGCCACTGGCGCACCATACCAAGGTAGCCGTTGTTCAGCAGGGCGATCTTGACACCCACCTGATGCTGGGCCAGCGTGGACAGCTCCGGGGCAGACATCTGGAAGCCGCCATCGCCCACTACAGCCCACACGTTCATCTCTGGCCGCGCAACCTTGGCGCCCATAGCCGCTGGCAGGCCGTAGCCCATTGAGCCGAGTCCTCCGGAGCAGTAGAAGCTACCGGGCACGTCGAAGCAGAAATGCTGCGCAACCCACATGAGGTGCTGCCCAACGTCGCTTGCCACCAGTGCGTCGCCTCCGGTCACCCTTCGGATCGTCCGAATCACCTCGGGGCCAGAGGGCTTCTCGTGGTACCCGTTGCCATTGGCAACTTCGCCCTCCGCTCGCCATGCGGCCAACTGCGCGAGCCATTCAGGGTGGCGAACCTCTCGCGCGCGTTCGACCAACAGCCCCAGTACGGCACGAGCGTCACCAACTATCGGCACATCCACCCGAACATTCCTTCCCATTTCGTTCAGATCGATGTCCACATGGACGATCTTAGCTTTAGGCGCGAAGCTGTTGGGCTTGGATGCGATGCGGTCGTCGAACCTCATGCCGACCGCAACCACCAGGTCCGCCTCCTCCATCGCCCGATTCGCCCAGTACATACCGTGCATTCCGGCCATACCTAGGCACAAGGGGTGGCTCTCGGGTATGGCGCTGATCCCCAAAAGGGTCGTCACCACAGGCGTGTCCGTCTTCTCGGCCAGCGCCCGAAGCTCCGCAAAGGCGCCTGATTGCACCACGCCGTGCCCAGCCAGGAGCACCGGCTTAGACGCCTCGGAGATCAGCTCAGCCGCCCTCCACACCTCCTCCTGTTCTCCCAGTTGGACGCGCGGGACACGGTTCACCAATCCGTTGGTAGGGCGCCGGTAAATAGTCTTAGCGTTCTGAACGTCTTTGGGGAGATCCACCAGCACGGGGCCGGGACGCCCATCCCTGGCTTCGTGAAAGGCCTCTCTGATCACGGCGGCCAGATCATCTACGTGATTCACGAAGTAGCGTCGCTTTGTGACCGATTTGGCAATGCCTATCGTGTCCACCTCTTGGAAAGCCATCTTCCCCACAGCGGAGGTGGCCACCTGGCCGGTGAGGGCAACTATAGGTACAGAGTCCAGGTAAGCGTTGGCGATCCCGGTCATCAGGTTGGTGGCGCCCGGACCGGAGGTGGCGAGGCAAACCCCGACCTTCCTCGTGGCACGAGCGTAGCCGTCGGCCGCCATGGCTGCGTTCTGCTCGTGTCTTACCAGAACATGTCGAAGGGCAGGATACGATGCTAGTACGTGGTATAGAGGGAGAACCGATCCTCCGGGGTACCCGAAGATGGTATCTACACCCTCGGCTATCAAGCTTTCACAGATGATGCTTGCCCCCGTCATCAGTTTGCCTTCCGGAACGCCAGCGCTTGACTCTCCGGTTTCCCAATTGATTTCCACAGCCATTTGACTCTCTCCCCAAGACGTTTTTTTCACCTGCCCGTCAGCTCTTGGGTACGGTCCAAATGTCTCCGTCCTGCGGATAACAAAAAACCCGTCCCTGTTAGGGACGGGCTCCATAATCGGAACTCCCGCGGTACCACCCTACTTAGCGAGAACCGCTCACTCAGCGAGGTACGTGTTCATACCCCCGTCTCGGTTAACGACCGACGAAGCCGGCCAAGTCTACTTGGTAGATACCCTACCTTTCGGTTGACAGCTCGGGAAGGATTTTCAGCGGAGGCCCCTCATCCGGTCGCACCAACCCCGGACTCTCTGAGAGCGACTACTCCACCTACTCGTTTCCGTCAAAGCCTTTGGGCAAGTGATATTAAGTTAGAGTCCATAATACCCTGCCTCGAAGCTGTTTGTCAAGCATTTTGGGTGTGCCAAGTTTCTGTACTGTACGAGAGTAGTTGACAGATAGGGTAGGGTAGAAGGAAAAAGGCAGCCGCCAACGGTGGATCGTTGGCGGCCTAGAAGGAAGA
>JBMNNU010000302.1:0-4090 GCA_050942695.1 Chloroflexota bacterium | reverse complement strand
ACCTGCGTACCTTCTACAATGGCTCGAAAACCATCGGCAGCCGGTTGCATATAGACCGAGTGGAATGGGCCGCTTACGTCGAGTTCGATCACTCTACGTGCGCCGGAAGACCGAGCCAACTCCGAAGCTTTCCCAAGAGCCTTTCGGTTTCCTGAGAGCACGATCTGGCCGGGCGCATTCAAATTAGCGACCTGCACGCTGGCGCCGGTTTCCTGGGAAGCCATCTCGCACAACTTCATCAATACCGGCTCATCCAACCCCAGGACGGCTACCATGGAACCATCGGCCAAAGCTGAGGCCTCGGCCATCAGCTTGCCTCTTGCAGCCACCAACCTGAAACAATCCTCAGTAGATAACGCCCCAGCCCTCGCAAGGGCAGCAAGTTCACCTACGCTGTGGCCAGCACACAGCGTAGGCTCGATCGCTTTTCCAGCTTTGCTCAACCGTTCTCGTAGCGCCTCTGCCGCTGCGAGGCTCGTTGCCACCACTCCCGGCTGGGCAAACGCAGTATCGGTAAGCCTGTCGGAGGGGCCTTCGAAGCAAACCTGCTTTAGGGGTAAGCCAGTTGCCCGGTCGGCTTCCGCGAACACCGCCTTAGCTGCCGGGCTGCATTGCCAGAGGCTAGCCCCCATTCCCACACGTTGAGCACCTTGCCCGGGAAATATGAAAGCTATCTTCTGAATCAGTCGTTATCCCTCACTTTTCCGCGGCTTAATCTGTAGCACCTGCTCACCTTTATAAGTGCCGCAATTTGGGCATACGTGGTGAGTCAGTTTCAAGGCCCGACACTGCGGACAAGCCATCATGCTCGGCAACTCCAACCGATGATGGCTCCGCCTCTTTCCCTGTGCAGAATGTGAGATCTTTTTCTTAGGTAAAGCGCCCAATTTCGTCTACTCCTCTTTTGGCTCGAATCCAGCCTCCCGCATCCGCTCCTCCAACAACGACCCGAAGGCCGATTTTGGCGTTTCTTCTTCTTCAGCGGCTGGCTGACACCCACATGGTCCAGTATTCAAATTTGCACCGCAATTACTGCAAAGCCCCCTACAGTTCTCATCACATAACGGACTAAATGGAGCTTCTAATATCGCATACTGCCTGATGGCCTCGGTAAGGTCCAACAAATGGTTCGGCGTTATCCTGAAAGCATCAGCGTCGGCTGGTTCGGGCGCCGGCAATCCACTATTAACATCAACTACCGGCACAAACTCGTCGTTAAGCTCGATAACCTGATCTCTGATGTAGGTCTCGAGACATCGAGAACAGGTGGCTTCCACTTTATGCCTGAGCTTGCCGGTAACGAGTATCCCGGCGGTGGTTCGCATAAGGCGCAGCGTTCCCTTTGTAGCGGAGACCAAGCGTAGGTCCTTTCGAAGGTCTTCGTCAACTTCGTCCACCTCCACTTTCCGAACGGTCCCCGTGGGGGATTTCAGCAACTGCGCCACATTAAAGCTAATCACAGTATAATGCATCCATTGTTAAACGACGCGCACTATTGGCACGCATAATAAGAAGGCCGCCTTCGGCGAGCCCTATAAAATTATACGGCCGGTAGCCTTGAGCGTCAACTGATCGCGTCTAGCTTCCACTTGAGATTGCACATATCTACTGGTGAAACCGGGTGTTGCGCAGATATTTACGCGGACCGGGCTGAAACGGCTACCGAGGTTCTCCCTTTACCCGAGGAGGCAACTCCATGGCGCCATCCCTTCCCTCATCCCTCGAAGCCGTTCCCCGCACATTTTTATCCAAAGATCTAAGACCGTTTCTCACCACACCGAGCAGTTCGTTCAGGTGATCCTCTAACGCCGTCAGGGTTTCTAAGGCGTAACGGTCGGACCCCTCTTTACGCTCCACGGCTTCCGCTTCTGCATCCTGGAGTATCCTGCGTGCTTTCGCTTCCGCTGCTTTGGTTATCTCATGCTGAGTGACCATTACAGCCACCTGCTCTTGAGAGTGGGCTACTATCCTCTTCGCCTGCTCTTCCGCATCCTGGATCAACCGATCTCGGTCAGCGATAACCCGCTTCGCTTGTTTAATCTCTTCGGGGATCGCGACACGAAGCTGGTCAATGATATCCAGGCATTCGTGTTCGTCGATCATTGTCTTGCCGGTCAACGGTAATCTGGATCCGCTGGTCAGCACAGCCTCCAGCCTGTCCAGCAGATACTGCATATCCATGCGCGCCACCTCTATCTAGCCATTGAAGCTACGGCACCAAACTGCTGGTGGGCAGGCCGCCAGCTTTAGCCCTCGCTTCGAACTTACCTCTCAGCGCTACCGCTACATGCTCCTGCACCAATCCATCCAGGGAACCACCCAGTTTGGCTATCTCCTTGACGATACTCGACCTTAGGAAGGCGTATGATGCGCTGGTCATCAGGAAGGTAGCTTCTACCTCCGGATTCAACTTCCGGTTCATGTGGGCGATCTCGAATTCGAACTCAAAGTCGGAAATGGCTCGTAGTCCGCGTATTATGGCGCATGCGTTTTTCGATCTGGCATATTCAACCGTTAGCCCAGAAAAGCATTCCACATCGATATTGGCAATCGATTTGACAGACCGCCTAGCCAATTCCAAGCGCTCTTCGGCTGTGAACAGCACATCTTTAACGGGGTATTCGTATACCGCTATGATGAGCCGATCGAACAGCTTTGCAGCCCTTAAGGCTATGTCCAGGTGCCCATTATGGAAAGGATCGTAAGTACCCGGGTAAACTGCTACTCGCAATTTTCACTCCTCTAGCCCGCGGCGTAGATACTGATCCCAGTTCCACCATGAACTCGCGTTTTCAACAGCCGCAAAGGCCCACAATGGGAGGGAACTCCTCGCTCACGGGAGTGTTCGATTACGATAAACGTCGAAACCCCAACCAGTGCCGATTCACAAAGCTGACGGAAAATCAACTCGAGGTCAGGCTCACCATAGGGGGGATCCAAGAGTATTAAATCATAGGGTTGGGCAATTGTCGAGACAGCCGTTTCCACACGCATGGCGTGGATACGAGACCTACCGGTAAGCCCGGTCCGTCGGAGATTTTCGGCGATTATCTCCCTGGCTTTAGCATCTGCCTCAACGAAATCCACCCATTCCGCCCCCCTACTTAGAGCTTCGATTCCTAACGCGCCGCTTCCAGCGTAAAGATCCAACACTCGTGGCCACGGGAAACCACCACCACCTTCCTCAACATCCAGCAGATATCCCGGCTCGGCCAAGCCTCTTTTATACGCCTCGGCCTCGAGCATGGAAAATATTGCACCCTTCACCTTATCGGAGGTCGGCCTGACAGACCTACTCTCGATACTCCTTAACGGGTGTCCTTTTGCCTTACCGGCGATCACCCGCATCGTGTCAGCCTCCTCACGATTTGCCCGTTCTCCTCATCTCTTCCAGTCTACTTGCCACCAGTCGGTGCTCCGGCTTTTCCAGCCGAGGGTCATCGCGCAGCATCTGACCTGCAGCTTCACGCACCATCTCGATTAGCTTGACATCTCGGAGATCAGCCATTTGGAAATCGGGAAAACCGCTCTGCCTGACCCCAAAATACTCTCCCGGCCCCCTCAGCCTCAGGTCTTCATCAGCTAGCCGGAAACCGTCGCTCACCGAGGCCACGGTTTGCAACCGCTCCAGGACGCCCTCATCTGTAGAATCCGTCAGCAATATGCAACTAGATGGGTGCGATCCTCGGCCTACCCGGCCCCGAAACTGGTGCAGTTGGGCCAAGCCGAACCTCTCAGCTCCCTCCACCAGCATAACCGTGGCGTTGGGAACATCCACCCCGACCTCCACTACCGATGTCGAAACCAGAACATCGTATTCACCATTTCTGAAATCCAGCATGATCTGGTCCTTCTCGGCCGGGCGCATCCTCCCATGCAATAGCGCCAGTCGCAGTTCGGAAAGTTCACCTCCTCGCAGCCTTTCGAACTCAGCCGTAGCGGCCCTCACCTCGAGATGAGGGCTATCCTCCACTAAGGGACAGATTATGAATGCCTGCCTACCTTTGGCTACCTCTCTTCGTATATGCTCATAGGCAACTGTCCGCTCTAACGGCCCAAGTAGATGAGTCTTTACCTGCTGTCGGCCGGG
>JBMNNU010000301.1:0-4109 GCA_050942695.1 Chloroflexota bacterium | reverse complement strand
CCGTTCGCAGCCCTGGATGCCCCTACACGAGCGAGCCTTTTCGAAGATTTCGAGCGGGTGCTGCGGGATAGCGAGGTAACTACGGTCTTCGTTACCCACGACAGGACGGAAGCTATGCGGCTGGGAGACCGGATCGCCGTAGTGATGGATAGCCGACTGGCGCAGGTAGGAAAACCCGAGGAGGTGTTTTGCAGCCCGACCGACGAAAAGGTAGCCGCTTTTGTCGGCGTGGAGAACCTTATCCCCGGGCGAGTTACCGAGCAGCGAGATGGATTAGCGATGGTCAGCCTAGGCGAGGTAGCCGTTGAGATTACGAGCGACATTAGCTCTGGACGCCGGGTGATGGTAGCGCTACGCCCTGAGGATGTGGTGCTGTCGCCGGCCTCGGGAGACCGGCAACCGACCAGCGCTCGCAACCGGATTACCGGCCGGATTACCCGGCTGACGCCTCTGGGCTCTCAGGTTCGGGTAACCTTAGACTGCGGTTTCCCCCTTATCGCCCTTGTTACTCGCCGCTCATCGGAGGAACTGGGCTTTGCCGAGGGGGTTGAGGTAGACGCATCATTCAAGGCTACCGCGGCGCATCTGCTGCCCAAATAGAGCGATGCTATGCCCCACGGAGCTTCCCGGTGGCGCGGTACCACGTCAGCAGGGCGATGCCTCGAATCATTCTCCACCCTTTGAATAGGGAGTACACCTTTCCCGTTTCTCTGCCGGGCTGTTGCGCTGCGATCTCCACGAACAGCCTCGCCACATCTTCAATTGGGATACCGATGGCCTTGAGTACGTAGGGAATCCCCTCGACGATTGGCTCTGTCCTAGGATTACTTTTGACGTTGACGTAAAAGTCGGTAGCAACCATGCCGGGGAGCACGGCGTGGATAGAGATGGGGCGACCGCTGTTTTCCTTCGCCAGGCTCTTGGTTAGGCTGATGATCGCGATCTTAGTAGCAGAGTAGACTGGGAGAAATGGAACGGCTTCCCCCCTGCCGCCCCGTCCGCTCATGTTGATAAGAACGCCGCCGTGCTGGGCGAAATAGGGTATCAGCAGGCGGCAGGCTTGGATGGTGGCGGTCAGGTTCGTGTCAACCAGCGCCCTGATCTCCTCGGGGCTGACCTCTTCCAGTGGCAAATAGCTGCCGGATAGCCCGGCGTTGTTGATCCATACGTCAACCTTACCCCAGCGATCCAGGGTGTGCTGAAGAAGTTTTTCCAGATCTGCCTGCACGGTGACGTCTACGGGGATCCCTGACACTCGAAGCCCCTTAGCGGTGAGCTGTTCCACCGCCTTTTGGACCGAATTCTGGCTTCGAGAGCAGAGGACTACCTGCGCCCCCTCTTGCGCACAGGCCTCTGCCACTGCTCGACCTATCCCTCGGGTAGACCCCGTGACGACCACCACTTTATCCAGTAATCTCATGGTTCGATTCCTAATGTATGGTCTCCGGTACTGCTGAGAAGACTCAGCTCCAGGAATATGGCGCCCTCTATTGGATTGTAACAATAGGGTGGTATCGGCTGAAAACCCAGGGAACGGTACAGCTTTATCGCGGATTCCATCCCCGGCACGGTGTCCAACCGCATACGTCTGTACCCTATTTTTCGAGCTTCCTCGACGATTTCCGAAGCCAGCGTGCGCCCGAACTGGTATCCTCGATACTCAGGCCGCACGAACAACCGCTTCATCTCGCAGATGTCGTCTGACAGCTTCCTGAGGGCTACGCATCCAGCCGGCCTACTCTCAATCGCCATCAGGAGCAGTCGTCCATCGGGGGGAGCGTAATCCCCGGGAAGGCTGTCCAACTCCTCCTGGAAGTGCTGGAAACCCAGATCGAAGTCCAGGGAATGGGCGTATTCCAGAAAGAGTTCTCTGGCCATTTTGTAATGCTGTTGGGTTGAAGCGAGAAACAGTTCCACTTTTACCTTTTGTGTGGCGAAACAGATATCTGCTACAGTAAGGTTGCAGTCGAAGTCGTGGGTTCTGGTTACCTAATTCTAGCACCCTCACACGATAATCGGATATGGTAAATATCATTGCCCTTAATTCGCGGCTGGCTACAACAATTGAGTCAGGAGATTTGGTTTGAAAGATGACACGCAGGCAAACCCCCTTGATCTGCTGTCCCGGTACCGGACACTGTGCGAAGCCACGGGGGCTGCCAGGGCAACACACACATCGTTGCCCAGAAATATACAGGAACAGTTGGCCAGGGTAGAAACAGAGCTTCAGACGAGGCTCTGGTTGGCCTCGGCCGAAAATACGACTCCAGGATACAAGGGAACGAAAAGCGCGCGGCAGGAGGCCTCACCAAGCAAAGAGGATCATCATTTTCCGGGTGTCGGCGAGGATATCTTGAAAAGCGATACCTCGGCATCAGCCACCGTATATAGCGATGGGGCTTGCCTGGGCAACCCTGGGCCGGGAGGGTACTGCGCTATCGTGCGGGTACCTGGGAACCCTGAAAAGATGGTCTCCGGTGGGAAGGCCAGGACCACCAACAACGAGATGGAGATGACCGCGGCGATAGAAGGGCTCAAGGTGGCGATCGCGCAGGGGGCTAGGGAGATAACGGTAGTATCGGACAGCGAGTACCTTGTGAAGGGGATGACGGGGTGGGTACGCGGGTGGCTTCGCAACGGCTGGAAGACGAGTAGGGGTGAGCCTGTAAAGAACCGTCCATTATGGGAGGAGTTGCATCGCCTATCCCAGGGACGCTCGGTGACCTGGAGTTGGATTCGAGGGCATGCCGGCCATCCGGAGAACGAGCGTTGCGACGCCGTGGCGGTTGCGGCAGCCCACGAAGCATCGAAGCGCCGGTGATTCAATCTCATCGTCAACCCCAGCCTACCCTGCGTCACCCCCGCGAAAGCGGGGGCCAGGCAACGTCTGTACGGCCACCGCTCTGGATTCCCGCCTTTGTGGGAATGGCGGAGTAGAGGTCGTGAATCGCGGAGTGGTAGGCGAGAATGACGGAGTAGAGGTCGGAAATGGCGATCTGGTTATGCACCCGACCTCAGGCCACATGCTTAGGACCCGTTAAGCACCCTGCCTTATTGTCTATCGCCTAGGACAATCGCTCAAGCAGTTTTCTGTCTAGAATAACGATCCTGCCTCTCTCAACCCTGATAGCGCCGGCCTGCTCAAGCCCCTTGAGTGCTCGCCCTACCATCTCCCGAGCAGTGCCGGCCATGGTGGCCATCTGTTGCTGGGTTAACCTCTTGTGCCCCTCAGTGGCGGTCGCCTCGTGGGCGTGCTGCAGTAGGATTTTGGCTACCCGAGCGTTCACGTTGCGGAAGGAGAGGTCTTCCACCAGTTCCACCAGGTGGCGGAGGCGGGAGGCCAAGACCCTGATCACGTTTCTCGATAACGCCGGAACATCGCACATCAACCTTTGCACATCGTCCTGGTAGAGTAGGAACAGCACAGTGGGATCCAGCGCCTGCGCACTTGCAGGGTTCGCTTCTCCGTCGAAAGCTGGAACCTCATTGAAGCTGTCCCCCGGCTTCATTATATGGAGAAGCTGCTCCTTGCCATCGGGAGATGTTTTGAACACCTTAACCCGGCCCGACTTCACAAAGTAGATGGCCTCACAGGGCTCACCTTCCAGGATCACTATCTCTCCACGGTCGTAGCTCCGTTCGTGGACGAGCGCTCGGATCCGATTTAGCTCCGCGTCTGATAACCCTGAGAAGTAGGGTGTCTGTTTGAGAATATCGATTAAGATGCCCATGTTATGAGAATAACAGAGAGGACGCAGCAGCACAATTGCCTTATTGAGGAACATCTCCCCCTTTGCATCTCTTCTTGTCGATGGGTGTGGACAAGCCCGTTGGCTAACAGGCAGATTGGGTGCTTGACCGGTGTCACCTCAGGACCTACACTCCCTTTACGATCTTACCTTTTTGCCCCAGCTCAGCGCTGGTAGAAACTGTTGCTGTGTTGTCAAATCCCTATCATCGAGAAGGTTGGACGCCCGTGGGCGAGGATACCACCGGCAGAGCAAGCTGCCGTCCTATTCCGCTCGACCAACTCACCTACACCGTGCTGGATCTGGAGACCACCGGCCTGCAACCTCAGGGCAACGGTATCACCGAGATCTGCTGCTTGC
>JBMNNU010000300.1:0-4127 GCA_050942695.1 Chloroflexota bacterium | reverse complement strand
GGCTGTCTTACTGCTCGATGCCTATCGAAATGGCGGGGTCTTCGGCATCAAACAGAGTGAGATGCCAGAGAACATTCCGCCATCAGGCTCTACTCGTGGTGATGAAAGGCATCTCGCGCTGTTGACCCTAACCGTTGCTCTGGATTACGTGCGCGACCACGACCAACTCTGGGAATCTGCTCACCTTACTTGCCTGGATGACAGAACTAGCTACCTGTTCGATCCTTCCGAAGTAGCCAGCACTCCCTACCTAGAAATCGTGCGAGACCTCCAGCTTCATCGTCTCTCATTGAGGCCAAATAAGGACGCCCGCATCTGGCAGCAAATTAGCGTCACCTTGGACCGCCATTTCAACGGCCGATTGATCAACTTGATCGATGCTGCCGAGCGTGACGCCCTCCATCTGATCGATATAGTTGAGAGCAAGGAATACCATCCGGGGTTTCCCTCGCTGAAAGGGCCAAAGATTAGCCGCCTGTGGGTCAAAATCATCGATGAAAACTTTCCTGGCGGCCTGAAACGCCGAGAACTCGTCGATGTGCCGGTGGACATACATATAGCCCAGGCAACCCTACAGACCGGCTGCATCGAAACACAGGCGCTGGGTAGCATCACCAGAAAGCTGAGATCGGCTGTTCAGCGGGTATGTAGGGATGCATCAGTGGGCTTGGGCGAGGGCTACTATCCTCTCGCCATCGAAGAGCCGCTATGGGTCCTTAGCCGAAAAGGGTGCAGAAACCGATTCGAGTGGCCGTGCAATCACCGTAGCCAATGTCCTGTCGCAGAGAAGTGCTTAAGCGACAGAGTATGGCTCGGATCGAGCTCGGCTTCTCGTGTGCCGCGGTCTATCTCAAGTTGATCAAGGAGTCTGAATGGGCATTGAGCCAGCTTGGGATAGGCATCTACATTGTCGCCAAGAAGGGAACGGTGAGAGTCGCTCTTGGCCATCAAGAAAACGTGATGTTCGGCTGATGGAGGAAAACGTAAATGGCCGACTATATTGACGCCCTTACCGTCGCCACCGAAGCTGCTCTGGCCGCAGGGGAGATCCTCCGCGACGAGTTCCACCGAGAGAGCGGCCCAAGGGGACCCAAGGGGCATTGCCCGGCGGACGAGGCAGCCGAGCAGGTGATTCGGCATAGACTTATTACCGCCTTTCCACAGTGGGGATATAGGGGTGAGGAAACAGGCTACATTCCGTCTGGAGATCCCGAACACCATCTCTGGCTGGTCGACCCGAACGACGGTACGTCTGCATTCCAGAAGGGATGGCGAGGCACAGCAGTATCCATCGCCCTGCTACGGGATGGTCTCCCTGTCCTTGGGGTAGTCTATGCATTCGCCGCTCCCGACGATCGAGGTGACCTGATTTCTTGGGCAGAGGGTACACAGTTAAGACGGCAGGGTATACCTGTCGACCACAACCGAATGCGGCTTCCCGACGGACACCAGGTCGTCTTCGTATCGCAAGGCGCCGATAAGTACCCCGAGGGCAACCTCCGCTGCGTATCCCCCTGGCGCTACCGCGCCGTCCCCAGCATTGCCTATCGCCTGGCACTTGTGGCCGCGGGCGAGGGTGTAGCGGGAGTATCATTAAACTGCCCGGGAGGCTGGGACTACGCAGGCGGCCATGCGTTGCTCAGAGCCATTGGTGGTGAGCTATTAGACGAGAAGGGCAGAGCGGTCACCTACAGTCGAAGCGGGGGTAGCTCTACCCATTACTGCTTCGGCGGCATCCCCAGCGTCGTCCGCGAGCTGTGGATTAAGCCCTGGGGTTCCATATTCGAAGGACCCGCCTACAAGGGCTCACCTGACCTCCCTGCCCCCGTACATCTGGCGCCCGGGGCGTCTTTGGCCGACGCCGGACTGTTGTCCAGGGCGCAGGGCTGTTTGATGGGCCAGCTATCGGGCGATGCCCTGGGCAGCCAGGTGGAGTTCGAGAGCGAGAAGACGCTGCAAGCACGCTTTCCGTCGGGGCTGCGTGTCATCGATGATGGCGGTTGCTGGGGAACGCAGGCGGGCCAGCCCACCGACGACTCCGAGATGGCGCTGATGCTTGCCCGCTCGCTGGTAGCGAACAGAGGGTACGAGCTCGAATCGGTCGCCCGCGCCTACCGGCACTGGTACCAATCCGACCCATTCGACATGGGGGGTACAACCGCCAAAGCCCTCGGTGCCGGCGTCGGTAAGGATAGAGCAGCAGAGGCGGCCATGGCCGCAGCCAACAGGAGCAGCCAGGCAAATGGCTCTCTCATGCGGATTAGCCCCCTAGGCATCTATGGACACACCCTACCGACCAACGACCTTGCTGAACTTGCCCGTCTCGATAGTTCGATCACCCACCCTCATCCAGTGTGCCAGGAAGCCTGCGCCGTTTTCGTTGTCGCTCTGGCCCGAGCGATCTCTCAAGGGGGAGATCCGGAGACGGTGTATCGGCGCACTCTGGATTGGGCCGAGTCGGGTTGTCACGAAGAAGCTGTGGTATCTGCCCTGCGGGAGGCCGCTTCATCTCCCCCGGCCGACTACACGACCAAGCAAGGCTGGGTATTGATCGCTCTCCAGAACGCGTTCTACCGGTTGCTCCATGCCCCTTCCTTCGAAGAAGGAGTGGTGGACACCGTGATGGCTGGGGGTGATACCGATACGAACGCCGCGATTGCGGGCGCACTTCTGGGGGCCGTCTACGGTCTCGAGGCTGTTCCCTTTCAATGGAGGAGCGCGGTGCTGTCGTGCAGGCCGTTGAAAGGCTTCACCGTCAGCAGACACCCTAGGCCGCAGCCCTTCTGGCCTGTCGACGCGTTGGAATTGGCTGAAACCCTCGCAGGGCTGCTCACTCGATAAGTTAACCCCACATCTCGTTGGTGGGGCGGAGGGGACAGTATAAGTCCCGTCTCCCACTCCTTGATCGCCGCTTCCACACGAGGGAAGCGGCGATATCTTTATTATGTTAACGGCCATCATCCGCGGTTTGGCGATGATGCAGCGATCAGTAGGCGCAAAAAGCGGGCTTCAGAGCTAAGCCACAGAGATCGATATGGCGTACACCGCAAAAGCGAGGTAGAGCAATCCCGTGCCTATCAGGTACCGGTAATGGAGGCTGCCCTTCACCTGGAGTTGTGTATAGGTAGCAAAGGCTGAAACGATACCTACACAAGCGGCAATAAGAGAGGGGGTTGTGAGTTCCCAGGGGGTCAACAAGATGCCAATCGCGGGAAGAATACAGGATTGGAACACCATAGCCCCAGTGATGTTGCCGATGGCAAGGGTATCTTTGCCTTCTTTGATCCACAAGATGCTGTTGAACTTCTCTGGAAGCTCGGTGGCAAAGGGCGTCACGAGCAGGGAGAATACCAGAGCTGGGACCGCCAACGCTGCAGAGGCCTGCTCGATCCCTGTAACGAAGAACTTAGCCCCAATTATGATGATCGCGAGGGACACGGCTAGTTGGCTAAGAATGGCTACCCAACTAGGCGTACCGGCTCGCTTCTGGAAAGTGAGCGGGTCTAGCTCGTAGTCCGAGACGGCGTCACACGTTATAGTCTTGTACACGTAGATCACGTATGCCAGGACTAGCATCACTGCCAGCCCCACCTGGATTTGGCGCCAATCTATCAGGGCGGCCCCTATCGTCGCCCCATAAGCAACGAAGAAGAACCGAAGATCGCGGGAAATGACTGCCTTGTCCGCTTCGATGTGGGCGGACCTACCCTTGCTCAGTGAGAAAGCGGCGACCGCCATCCCCATGACGAAGAATGCTAAGGTGGCCAGCATGAAGGATGAACCGATAATGGCTCCAATGCCTATGTCTTCAGTGTTCTTGCTAGCGCCGAATACGATGGCGATGATAGGTACCACAGATTCGGGAAGGCCGGTGCCCACCGCGGCGAGAATGCTACCGATCGCACCGTCCCCTAGATTGAGTCTCCTGCCGAACCACTCGACTCCGTTGCTGAAGAGCTTGCACCCGAAGAGGATAATCAGCACATTTACCAGAAGGGTTAAGGTTGTCTCCAATGTTGTCCTCCCAAGACGCATCGTCACGTCGTAATGTCGCGAGACGGGGCAACAAAAAACGAGACCCCGCCTAAGGGTGGAATCACCCTTAGGCGAAGGTCTCGCTGCTTGGT
>JBMNNU010000299.1:0-4143 GCA_050942695.1 Chloroflexota bacterium | reverse complement strand
GCTCTGAGAAGCCATCTACACTAACGTGGAGAAATCCCCGCTCCCAGTCGATCTCACCGGCATTCCAGGTCTCGAGGGAGCCGGGGTTGTATACCCAACCTTCCCGCGTGTAATACTGGTGGATGTGCCCCAACGCCACGTAATCTACCAAGCCCTGCAGCGGGGACAACTGTTCGTACGTGAGCTCCGCCCTAAAGTTGGGCACCACTCCATCCAGACCGGCGTGGAGCAGCGCCACCGTGTAGGGCCGGGCGGTACCACCCCCGCTGGGTCGATCCTGCAGCTTCTTCAACTGTTCGGCAAGCTCTTCGATCGCCCGCGCCGTGGAGGCGCCTAGGTAGTGCATCCCTACGAAACGGACGCCCTTCAGATCCACGAATCCCCCCACACCCTCCTCCGGCGACCAGCGCCTCAGGATGATCCCTTCGGGATTCACGGCGTCCAGGTATAAAAGGAAGCCCTGGCGGCCCAGCGACTCCAGCCAGGCCATACCCTGCCCATAGCGAGCCCGATCGTGGTTCCCGGCTATGGCGACCAGAGGGATATCGGCCATGGCGAGCTGCTTCAGCCCGGAGAGTGTCTGATCGAAGGTGACGGGGTCTAGGGTAGAGCGCTCGAATAGGTCCCCGGCCACCACCACGAAGTCCACCCGGTGCTGGATTGCGTACTCCACAGCATAATAAAAAGCCCGGGCGAAGTCTTCCGCTCTCTCGCGGCGACCGTACTGTTCGTTGCCTAGATGTACATCTCCCAGGTGGAGAAAGCTAGCTTTCAAAAGAACCTCTCTACGCAACCGCTTTTCACTTGAAAACCGTCGAATTCACCGCAGAGGGGTGACGGCTCTTCCGCTCTCAGCCCGCTTAGTGCGTCGCTCCGAAAATTCCTGGCGTAGGGCGAGGGCTTGTCCCCTGCCGCCTCGTGGTGAACGAGGGTCAACCTTGATGAACGATGCGCTCGGCGGTGATAAGGTAAGGTTGTGCGGCTATAGAATAAGGTAACGTGCCAGTGACGCTCTCGTTGTACAACAAGGCTGGGGGTTCTGGCAATAGCAAAATGGGTTTGTATAGCCGTTCGGCGAACAAAACAATATGATCGATGGCAGTTTCATGGTATGCTCCTGCGTGCGAGTTGCCCCTGTTCTCAATACCATTTTCCTGTTTTGGGTTCGATACTCTTATTGAGCTATGGAAATCGTGTACCTGCTGCTCTGGTCGCTGGTTGGCCTGGTCGTTGGGTCCTTTCTCAATATCGCTATCGATCGGCTTCCTAGAAGGGAGAGTCTGATCGCGCCACTTCGCTGCTCAAAGTGTGGGGAGCGAAAACCACTCTACTGCCTCTCGGCGTTGTTGGCGATCCTGTTAAGGGCTAGAAGTAGCTGCGCAGGTTGCGGCACCGGCATCGATAGATCTGGCTTGGTGGTGGAGATCGCTACCGGTGGCGCCTTTGGGCTTCTATTTTTCCGGTATGGTGCCCATCCCTATACCTTTCTATACAGCTTCTACACATCCATATTAATTGTGGTTTTCGTTATTGACAGCCGCCACAGGTTGATCCTGAACCGCGTCACCTACCCCACCCTGCTGGCTGCTCTACTGCTCACACCAACCTTCACCCCGGCCAGTCCCACCCTTACCCTGCTTGGAGCACTATTTGGGGGATTGATCTTCGGGCTCGTTTACGCAGCCGGCTACCTGATCTACCGGAAGGCAGCCATGGCCCTGGGGGATGTGAAGCTGGCAACCGTGCTGGGGGCTATGGTAGCTTTCCCCGGTGTCGTGACGGCTCTACTCTTTGGTACACTCATCGGGGCCATCGTCTCGATCGCCATTCTGGTCGCCCGCCGCGGGTCGCGCCACGAATTCATGCCCTATGGCCCGCCCCTATGCTTAGGAGCCTATATTTCCTTCTTCGTTGTTTTAATTGGGGCTTGAACAAGACGCCTTATAGCTGTAGTATGTTGATCGATTCCCTCCCGAGAGTTGTCTCCCATGCTGAATGCCAATAACGCGGTAAAAACGGCTGTTATACCTCGTGAATCCCCGGTGGAACTGGTGCTCGGGCTGGTCCCGGAATGGGATGAGCTGCTGGTATCCACCCTCGAACTCTCGACTACCCTCATGAATGCCAGATGGTGCGCCCTTTTTCTGTTGGATCCTGAGCGGCGAAGATTGATGTTGGCTAAACTGTGGGAGCGGAACAAGGGAACGGTTCTGGGCAACCGAGACGTGCCGCCGGGCGAGTTGGAGTGGCGCGCCGTCGATGGCAACACCCCCGTGGCCGCTCTTGCCCATAGAGGCAATTGGCTCGGCGAGCCATCGGAAGTAGATCGAGAAGACATCGTCTCCTGCGCGTGCATCCCAGTAGATGTGGAGGGGGCTCGCTTTGGGGTGGTGGAGCTGATCCGCGGTCCGGAGAGCCCTCCATTCGACTCGCCAGAGCTCGATTCCCTGAAATCGATCGCCCGCCACCTAGGCCTGTG
Source organism: Chloroflexota bacterium (assembly GCA_050942695.1). Classification (GTDB taxonomy): domain Bacteria; phylum Chloroflexota; class UBA6077; order UBA6077; family UBA6077; genus JBMNNU01. The sequence continues at coordinate 1,664 of JBMNNU010000299.1, read as the reverse complement.
GTTCCGGAACAGCGCCATCCTCCAACAGTTGAGAGAGCTTGCTATCACAGACGGATTAACCGGGGTCTACAACCACCGTTACTTCCAGAACCGGCTAGACCTCGAGCTGGAGAGAGCAACCAGATACACGAGGGCTTTGTCCCTCATTATGATAGATATCGACGACTTCAAGCGTTACAACGATCAATATGGGCATCAGCAAGGCGACCTGGTCCTGCGACACACCGCCCTGGCGATCCAGCGAGCCGTGCGCCGGATCGACGTGGTAGCCCGCTACGGCGGCGACGAGTTCGCCGTGATCTTGCCCGAGACCGAAGCGCGCCAAGCCCTGCTGGTAGCTAAGAGGATACATAACGCCATTCTCTCTATGGAGGTCCCGCTCCCAGGTGGCGGCACCGAGCAGATCTCCAGCAGCCTCGGAGTGTCTTACTATCCGGGCCAGGCTGCAGACGAAGATCAACTGATCGCTCGAGCCGACGGAGCGCTCTACAGAGCCAAAAGTGGGAGTGGGAAAAAGATCCGCCTATGGGCTCCCGACTGCAACGCAACCCTCTGACAACCCCACCCGATCCCCTTCCCGCCTGACGATGCGTTATAATGCCCCAGACTGCATCAGTAACGGGAACTGCGCGAGGGATGCCCGGCTGGTCGGGCCTTGGGGTCCTGAGTCCTGCGTCCTGAGTGCTGTTCTGAGTTCTGGGTTCTGGGTTCTGGGTTCTGAGTTCTGAAAGCTGATAGCTGACGGCTGATGGCTTTTCCCTTGTGCCCTGTGCCTATTACCTTGTGCCTTTTGCCTTTTGCCTGTTGACAAACGCTTCTATTGGAGGCCGATTGTGGAATCGTTGCTATCAAACCGCGTGAAGTCATTTCCAGCCTCCGGCATTCGGAGAATATTCGATCTGGCCAGCCAGCCGGGGGTAATCAGCCTGGCGGTGGGCGAACCCGATTTCGACACTCCCGCTCACATCCGAGAGGCAGCTAAACGATCCCTCGACCAGGGGGAGACACATTACTCCGCCAACCTGGGTTTGATGGAGTTGCGTAGACTGATAGCCAAGCATGCAACGGAGAAATGCGGCCACGAGGTAGATCCGGCAGCACAGGTCATCGTGACCGTCGGCGGCGTAGAAGCCCTCTACCTGGCGGTAGCCGCGGTGCTTGATCCGGGGGACGAGATGCTGATCCCCGATCCCGGCTTCATGGTGTATAGCTCTCTGGCGCGGCTGTGCGACATCCGGCCGCTCCCCTACGCACTGCGAATCGAGAACGGCTTCTACCCCGACCTGGACGAGATGGAGTCCATGATCACACCTCGCACGAAGATGATGATTATCAACTCCCCTGGCAACCCCACAGGGCAGCTTTTCACCCAGGAGGTGTTGGAAGGGCTGGCGGCCCTGGCCGAGAAACATAACCTGGTAGTGATCTCGGACGAGGTGTACGACAGCATCGTCTACGACGGGCGAAAGGCGATCAGCTTCGCATCGTTGCCGGGGATGAAGGACAGGACCATCACTGTCAACTCCTTCTCCAAGGCGTACGCGATGACCGGCTGGCGGTTGGGCTTTGCCATCGCCCACCCGGCTCTGATCCAGGGGATGAACAAGATCCATCAGATTATCGCCGCCTGCGCACCCACGATGCTGCAGGCTGGAGCGGTTACA
>JBMNNU010000298.1:0-4156 GCA_050942695.1 Chloroflexota bacterium | reverse complement strand
GGCCCCCTGGCCCGATCCAAAGGTGCACCAGCAGTGGCTGGATGAGTCGTCGGTAGAAGAGATAGCGCAATGGGTACTCCACATAGACAAGCTGGAAAAGCAAGGAGAGGAGTAGAGGCTGCTGATGAACCCATCATCAGCAGCATCGGCGATAAGGTGGCGCTTGGCCCTTTGCGCCGAGACCTCATCTCGCTCTATCAGAGATGGTTCAGTGACCTGGAGGTGATGCGGGCATTCGCCGACAGAGGCCCGCGACCTACAACCCTCGAGGCGATGGAAAGCTGGTACAACGAGGCCAGCAAAAGCGAGAGCGACGTTTACTTCCTCATTTACGAGCGGGCAACTCTCCGTCCGGTCGGTTTCGCAGACTTGAGCTCCATGGAACCCTTCCACCGCACGGCAGAATACGATCTCCTAATAGGCGAGAAGGATTGCTGGGGCAAGGGCTACGGGACCGAGGTAACCCGTCTCGTTCTGGAATACGGCTTCACCGCGCTCGGACTCCACAATATCCTATTAGGGGTAATGAGCTTCAACGAGTACGCGGTGCGTGCCTACCTGCGCGCCGGCTTCAAGGAGATCGGGCGAAGGCGCGAAGCCTTTCGCCTGGGAGGCCGGGCGTACGACGAAATCTACATGGACTGCCTGGCGACAGAATTTCGAGGCTCTGCCCTAACCGAGCTCTTGCCGGGCGCCTGAGCGCTGGCCTCATCTCCTTTTCAACAACATCTCCATAATCCACCGTATAACCCAGACCAGGGCCGCCAGCGATATCGAGAGCAGTAGAATGGCGGCTGGGGTTTCCAATCCCTGCGGAAGCCACGCCAGGAAAGGCGCCAACAGTCCGAAACCGACATTCCCCACCGTCAGCCAGAAAAGGGTCCAGGTGAGGGATGTAATCTGGCCTGCAGCAAGCACCACAAGAACCGGTATGCGAAGGGTGCCGGCCAGCATCGAAGACACTGCGGTCAACCCCGGTATGAACCTAGCGCTCAGGATCGTCCAGAAGGCATGTCCTCGAATCCGGTTCTCCAGATCCAGCAGCCTGGGCTCAGGCAATCTCACCCAGCTTCCATATCGGAGCAAGAGCGGCCTGGCTCCGTAGATCCCGGCCGCATAGAGAATTAGGGTTCCTGTAGCGCTGGCGCAGGCGGCGGTGATCAGGATAGCCCACAGGGGCACCAATCCCAGACGCCATTGGATAGACAGAGCGACCATTATGCCCGGGCTCACGAAGGGCAGCGGAAGACCTATCTCTTCGATCACCAGGACCACGAAAACGAACGCCAACCCCCAATAGAGATCCAAGCGCCCTCCGGCAGACCATTGGCCTTCCAAGATCGGCTGGAAGGCAACCTTCGTACCCCTTGATCGTGGCAGCGCAAATAAAGGGACACTATATCCAAAACAACGTAGGGGCCGCAACGCTGTGCTCGCTCGCGTTGCGCGCCGCGCCCGCCCGGTGCTTCGTGGGATGGTGCTAACGTACGTGGTACCGGGCCGGCAGAGCCGCCGCCCCCTACATCATCTGGAGGAACGGCAGAGTGTGACGCTGCGCTCGCTCGCGCCACACGGCCCCTACATGTCGAAACCCCGGTGGCGAAGCGTTAGGCACTGGAGGCTACAGTAACAAATACAGGCGCCCATCGTTCAATAGTACGAGCGCTCATCAAGAACCTGATACACGGGCACTGGACTCCCAATAAATCAGCATGAGATTCCAGTCCAAGGAGGAACTAGGAGAAGTGAGCAACAATACGAAAATGGCGATCGGCATCCTGGTAATGAGCCTATTGCTTCTCACGCCTATCGCCGCTCACGCCCAAACAGCACCGACAGCCACCACAATTCCAACAGCAACTGCAACAGCCGAACCATCGCCCACCGGGTCTCCGACCCCTACGGCAACTGTGCCAGCAACGGCGACTTCAACAGCCACCGCCACTGTTGCACCGGACCCAACAATCAGCGTTAGCCCATCCACCGTTGAGGCTGGCGAAACCCTGACGGCTACTTGGAGCGACATTCCAAACCCTTCGGCAACCGATTGGGTCGGGCTCTATCAGGAAGGGGCACCGGATATGGCGTACGTATACTGGGTTTACGTCAGCGGATCCGTGGTCCCATCGTCTCCGCTGGCTTCCGGCTCGGTAACTTTCACCGTTCCAGCCACAGTCACTCCGGGTAACTATGAAGTCCGGCTCTTCGCCGACAATGGGTACACTCGGTTGGCTACGTCTGGCCAGGTAACGGTAACCGAGGCTACAGCCACTAGTACACCGACGCCAACCAGCACTCCGGAGCCCACATCGACTCCGACCGTAGAGCCAAGCGCAACCCCAACACAAACCAACGGCTCGGTCGATGATTGGCGGTCTATCGTAATACCCACACCTGAAGGGAACAGGAAGGCTAACCACGGCTGGTTCGTCTCCTGGGTAGCCAAATTCGCCCAGGCTCTCGACGATCTCAGGCATGGCTTGATCGTCTCTTTCTTCGCCAAGTCAGATCTAGGAAAAGATCACAATAAGAAAAAGGAAGAGAAGCCAAAGCATGGCCCCGGTGATGACGAGATCGTAACATCCACCCCTACCGTGGATGCGACGGCAATCCCGACTAGCACATCACAACCCACGGCCACCACAGTTCCGGCCACGGCGACACCCACGAGCACGGTAGAGGCAACAGCGGAGCCGACAGCGACAGCGGAGCCAACGGCTACGACAGAACCAACGGTTGCTCCCACGGCAACCCCCACCTCGACGACGACGCCGAACAACAATCAGGGAACATCGAATCGCTCTCAAGAGAAAGAGAAGGAGAAGAAGCAGAGCGAAGAAAAGTACAACAACGGCAAGGATAAGCAAGGCAAAGAGAAGCAGAATAACGACAAGGCCAAGCAGAGCCAAGACAAGCGCGACAGCGATAAAGTGAAGCAAAGCGAAGAGAAGCGCAACAACGACAAGGCCAAGCAGAACGAAGAGAAGCGCAACAACGACAAAGAGAAACAGAGCAAAGAGAAGCAGAATAACGACAAGGCCAAGCAGAACAAAGATAAACACGACAACGACAAAGTGAAGCAAAACAATGGCAATCAGAGGGCATCGTGGACAAGCCCTGACTTTTGGCTCTGTATCCTTATGCGATAGATGGGTATAGGCTTTGTCGGCAACGCCCGACTCCCGCGAGAACTAGTCGCCAGGCTCTCGCGATCCAAAAGAGGGAAGAAGGGTAGGTGATAGCGGCGAGGCAGGCTCGCCACCGATCGCGGACGAAGAAGAGGTTTTCCTGGAAAAAGCGAACACAGGCTTAAGGGGGCCGACAAGAAGCGGGAGAAGTCCGGTAACATGCGACGGTTTTTTCCCAAGCCGAGCTCTTCTGGATCGGCTTCCGGAGGCCAAAACTAGTAAACAACCGAATACGGTATACCGATTGAGGGACCGGAGCTATCGAAGCTCCGGTCCCTTTCGTGTTGACCTCAATCTGCATCCGTGCCAAACTATCGCCACTTATTGACCTCTGCATAGACAGGTAAATTTATTGGGGACACCCCCGTGACGCTGTGCTAGCTCGCGTTGAGTACCCTGGACTCGCCTTTAGATACCTATGCAGCGGTCAGTAGCACAGGCGGAGGGATGGATGTACCGTAAGATTTTGGTTCCCCTTGATGGTTCTGCTTTAGCTGAAACAGCGATACCCCACGCGACGCTGCTGGCATCTGCCACTCGGGCTAAGCTGGAATTGATCCGCATCACCATTCTGCGCTTCCACCAACAGTCTGGAAAGGGCGGTTTCACAGTAAAAGAGGAAGCCGACAAGGAGGAGGCCGTAAGCTACCTTCAGGAATGGCAAAGAAGGTTGGAATCCCAGGGCTTGGAAGTCAGCTTTAGGGTGATGTCGGGGAGCGTAGCCGAATCGATAATCAAATATGCCAGGCAGATTCAGTCAGATCTGATCGTAATGACCACACACGGCAGGACGGGAACCCGTCTGTGGGCATACGGAAGCGTGGCGTACGGCGTTCTGAGAAACGCCCCCTGTTCAGTCATGGTCGTACGCGCGCCCCGCGGAGACGCCGAATCGGGCGAACATATCGACCCGGAGCGGTGATGGCTAGGGGGGCGGAACGTAGGCTGCCGAGCAGCAGGGAGTGCCG
>JBMNNU010000016.1:0-22213 GCA_050942695.1 Chloroflexota bacterium | reverse complement strand
GCTCCTCTCGAGGGCGGTTGCCGGGGAGGCTGGAGTGCCATTCTTCAGCATCAGCGGCTCCGAGTTCGTCGAGATGTTCGTCGGTGTTGGCGCATCCAGGGTCCGTGACCTGTTCGACCAGGCCAAGCGCAACGCCCCCTGCATCGTCTTCGTAGACGAGATCGACGCCGTTGGGCGCCAGAGAGGCGCGGGGCTAGGCGGAAGCCACGACGAGCGTGAGCAGACCCTGAACCAGATCTTGGTTGAGATGGACGGTTTCGATACCAACACGAACGTGATCGTTATCGCGGCCACCAACCGCCCGGATGTGTTGGACCCGGCGTTGCTTAGGCCGGGGCGCTTCGACCGCCAGGTGGTGCTGGATAGACCGGATATCTCGGGGCGGCGAGCGATACTGGAGGTTCACACCAAAGGTAAGCCGCTGGACAAGGAGATAGACTTGGAGGTGTTGGCGAAACAAACTCCAGGGTTCTCCGGTGCAGACCTGGCCAATTTGGTCAATGAGGCTGCGATCTTGGCCGCAAGACGGAACAAGAAGCTGATCGGCCGCTCGGAGTTCGATGAAGCGGTTGATCGAGTTATCGCTGGGCCTGAGCGAAAGAGCCGGATAATCAGCGAGAAGGAGAAGGAGATAACTGCCTACCATGAGGCAGGGCACGCCTTGGTGGCTAGATTGTTGAAAAACTCCGACCCGGTGCATAAGGTGTCCATCATCGCCAGAGGAACGATGGGCGGATACACCAGGCTGCTACCGCGGGAGGAGCGCTATCTCTGGACTAGGTCGCAATTCGAGGATACTCTTTCCTGGGCTCTCGGCGGACATGCTGCGGAGAAGCTGGTGTTCGGCGAGATGACGACTGGCGCCGGAAACGACATCGAGCGGGCCACCCAGATTGCTCGTCGGATGGTGACCGAGTACGGCATGAGTGAAAAGCTTGGACCGGTAGCCCTGGGCCACAAGGAGGAGTTGATCTTCCTTGGCAGGGAGATCGGCGAGCAGAAGAACTACAGCGAAAAGGTCGCCGAGATGATCGACGAGGAGGTACACGCCCTGATCGATAAGGCTCATAACCGGGCAATGAAGCTGCTGCAGGAGAACCGGTCTAAGCTCGACCTGATCGCCAAGACGCTGGTCAAGGAAGAGACCATCGAGGGCGAAGAGTTCGAGAAGCTGATGTCGATTTCTGAAAATGGCCGGGAGGAGACCTCCTCAACACCAGAAATAGCGGAGACGACGGGCTCTCAGACTAATTAACTGCTTCAGTTGCTGGATCTGAGGTGCGGAAATAAGTAGCGAGTAACGAGTAGCGAGATTGGACTTACTACTTGTTACTCGCTATTTGTTTTTCGCTTTCTCAAGCGGAGGTGGCGATGGCAACCGGGCTTTATTACAGCGATGCCTGTCTTCTACACGACACAGGCGGCCATCCGGAGAACAGGCGCCGCCTGGAGGCCATCATGGAGAGGTTGGATGGCCTTTCAGATCTGGACGACGTTCACCGCCTGGAGCCCAATCCGGCCGACCTATCCCTGCTAAAGACGGTACACACCCCTCAGTATGTAGACCGAGTGGTTCAGTTGGCGAAAAGCGGTGGGGGCTGGCTAGACCCAGATACAGCGGTCTCCCCAGGTTCCATCGATGCCGCTCTCCATGCGGTTGGTGGGGCGGTGGATGCATCCCTGGCCGTAGCCAGAGGCGAACTCGACAACGCTTTCGTCGCCGTTCGCCCCTGCGGCCACCACGCCACCCCGAGCAGGGGAATGGGTTTCTGCCTGTTCAATAATGTGGCGATCGCGGCTCGCTGCCTGCTCACGGAGGGATTGGCGCGCCGTATCGCTGTGGTGGACTTCGACGTACACCACGGTAACGGCACCCAGGATATCTTCTACCAAGATTCCTCGGTGCTCACCTACTCAGTTCACCAGTCACCACTTTACCCCGGCACAGGGCATTTCAACGAGATAGGTCGTGGGGCCGGAGAAGGCTACGCCGTCAACGTTCCCCTTCCCCCTGGAACAGGTGATCAGGGTTACGACTACATTACGGATAAGCTGCTCGAGCCACTTCTTACCCGGTTCGAGCCGGATCTGCTGCTGGTCTCAGCAGGCTACGATCCTCACTGGCGGGATCCGCTGGCCAATATGGGGCTCACGGTGCCCGGATTCCGGCGGATTATGGAGCGGATCGTAGCGATGGCGAAGGGGCTGTGCGGAGGCAAGGTTGTAGCCGTTCTCGAGGGTGGATACGATCTCAAGGCGCTGAGCAGGGCGGTAGAGACTTCACTGCGCGCACTGGGGGGTTCGCCGGTATCTGTTGATGATCCCTACGGCCAACCCAACGATATGATTGAATCGGATAGGGTGGAGGCGGTAGTCTCAGCGGTGAGAAGGGTGCATAATTTGTAGGAACGGGGGGACGGGGAGACGCGGGGGGCGGGGGGCGGACCCCACCCCCGGCCCCATAGGGAGAGTGGTGAGAGGGACGGACCCCACCCCCAACCCCTCCCCCACAGGGAAAGGGGAGATACTCAGCACGCGATTCCCAGAACCCAGAACCCAGCACTCAGAACCGTCCTCAGGACGCAGGACTCAGGACTCGACATCCAGCACCCAGCACCCCTCCACATATATCGGAACGGTTATGGGAGATATGCCCATACATGATAGCAACCGGGGGTAAAATGGGGTATAATCCCCACGTCCTCAAATATTAAGTAGAGTTCAGCTTAACTTCTACCTCCAGCTATCACCCGAAGCTGTGTGATCCAAAAGGGGGAACGAGGGTTTGTATCGCGATCTCAGCGTCTTTTCAGGCAACGCTCATAGGGCTTTAGCGCAGGCGGTATGCGAGTATATCGATGTGCCACTGGGCAAAGCTGAAGTCTTCGAGTTCAAAAACGAAAATATATTCGTCAAGATCAACCAGGTTGTAAGAGAGCACGACGTTTTCGTAATCCAGCCGTTCTGCAGCCCGGTCAACAAGAGCATCATGGAGCTGCTCATCATGCTGGATGCCCTAAAGAGGGCTTCGGCAGGGCGCATAACCGCCGTGATCCCCTACTTCGCCTACGCTCGCACCGACAAGAAGGACCAGCCTAGAGTTCCCATTACCGCGCGGCTGCTGGCAGACATGATTACCGTAGCCGGAGCCAACCGCGTCCTAACCCTGGACTTGCACGCAGGCCAGGTGCAAGGCTTCTTCAGCATCCCAGTCGACGAGCTAACCGCCTACCATCTGCTAGAGCGCCACTGGCAGCAGCGCAGGCTGACAGATATGGTCGTTGTCTCCGCCGATATCGGCTTCGCGAAAAAGGCGCGCAACTTCGCAGCGAAAATGCACGCCCCACTTGCTATCATTGAGAAGCGGCGCTTGGGGAACGCAGGCATCAGCGAGTCTCTAACCGTGATAGGGGATGTCCGCGGGAAGACGGCCCTGATCGTGGACGACGAAATAGACAGCGGCGGCTCGATGGTTGGGGCTGCTAAGGTGCTCAAGGAGCAGGGTGTCACCGATGTGTATGCAACGGCGGTGCACGGCGTTCTATCAGGGTCGGCGGTTGAGAAGATACAGCAGTCCGATATCAAAGAGTTGGTAATCACCGATACCATTCGGCTCGATCCGCCTAAGCTGATACCAAAGATAACTCAGCTTTCAGTCGGATCGCTATTAGGCGAAACCATCCGCAGAATCCACACCGGCACCTCGGTAGGGAGTATGTTCGGAGAGTAAAGGAAGGTAACAGAAATAGGGGCAGGCCTCAGGCCTGCCCCTATTTCCATTTGCGCATTTCTCAGGTCAACTGTTTCGGAATCTCCCGATGTGGGGTAGAATCTATTGTGAGTTACATCCTCCCTTCGGGAGGTTTACGATGTCGTATTGGGCCGGAGATATCCCGGCCAAGTAGAGGGTGCCTGATCTATGTTTAAACTATTCAGTAGATTGTTGGGCGATTCCAACGAGCGAGAGTTGGGGAAGCTTCGCCCGGTGGTTGGAAAAATTAACGATCTGGAACCCCAGTTCGAAAAACTGAGCACCGATCGACTTCAGGAGAAGACTGCCGAGTTTCGGAACAGGTTGGAGGCTGGAGAGACTCTGGATGGGATCCTTCCGGAGGCCTTTGCCGTTGTAAGAGAGGCCGCCAAGCGGACACTTGGACAGCGCCACTACGACGTGCAGTTGATGGGTGGCATGGTGCTGCATCAGGGGAAGATCGCGGAGATGAAGACTGGTGAGGGTAAGACGCTGGTGGCGACGCTGCCGGCCTATCTCAACGCGCTCACCGGTCGCGGGGTACACGTAGTCACGGTAAACGACTACCTCGCCCGCCGCGACAGCAGTTGGATGGGCCAGATCTACCGGCTTCTCGGCTTGACGGTCGGCGTCATCCAGCACGGGATGGATGGCCCCGCGCGGCGAGATGCATACAATTGCGATATTACTTACGGGACCAATAACGAGTTTGGATTCGACTATCTTCGAGACAACATGGTGTGGGACCTGAACGAGCGGGTGCAGCGGCCCTTGAACTATGCCATCGTCGACGAGGTGGATAACATTCTGATCGACGAGGCCAGGACGCCGCTCATCATCTCGGGGCAAGCCGAGGAGTCGACGGACAAATACACTCTCTTCGCCAGGCTGGTTCCCAGGCTGCGTAAGGAGGATGACTACACGATCGACGAGAAGCTCCGGGTGGTCACCCTCACCGAAGAGGGTGTCGCTAAGATGGAGCGATGGCTGGGCCTCCAGAACCTGTACGACCCGGCTCACTACGATCTGACCCGTTATATGGAGCAGGCTCTGAAGGCCAACTTCATATTCAAGCGGGATCGGGACTACGTAGTGAAAGATGGCCAGGTGATCATCGTCGACGAGTTCACCGGCCGGTTGATGTTCGGGCGGCGATACAGCGAGGGGCTTCACCAGGCTATCGAGGCCAAGGAGGGCGTCAAGATCGAGCGGGAGACCCGCACCCTGGCAACGATCACTTTCCAGAACTACTTCCGGCTTTACAACAAGCTGGCGGGAATGACCGGTACTGCCTCCACCGAAGCTGAGGAGTTCCACAAGATCTACAAGCTTGATGTGATAGTAATACCTACCCACCGGCCGATGGTCAGGAAGGACATGCCGGATCTCATCTACAAGACTGAGAAGGCAAAGTATAAAGCTGTAGTACAGGAGATCGAGGAGTTATACAAGAAGAAGCGACCGGTGCTGGTGGGTACTGTGTCGATCGAAAAATCTGAGATGCTGAGCGATATGCTGTCTAGGCGCGGGATCCCGCACCAGGTGCTGAACGCGAAACAGCACGAGAAGGAGGCCGGGATCATAGCCCAAGCGGGTAAACCGGCAACGGTAACGATCGCGACGAATATGGCCGGCCGTGGAGTGGACATAATATTGGGCGGCAACCCAGGTGATCCTGATGACTCCAAACTGGTGAAGGATCTGGGCGGTCTGCACGTCCTGGGCACCGAGCGGCACGAGGCGCGCCGGATCGACAACCAGCTTCGGGGTCGCGCCGGGCGCCAAGGGGACCCAGGTTCATCGCGCTTCTACGTGTCGCTTGAAGACGACCTGATGCGGCGGTTCGGCGGCAGCAACATCGCAGGCATCATGGATCGTCTGGGCCTGGAAGAGGATGTGCCATTGGAGCACAACCTGGTGAGCAAGGCGATCGAAAACGCGCAGACCAAGGTTGAGGCCCATAACTTCGACATCCGGAAGCACGTGGTCGAGTACGACGACGTGATGAACAAGCATCGCGAGGTCATCTACGGCGAACGTAAAAAAGTACTCGAGACCGAGAATCTGCGCCCAATCGTCATGGAGATGGTGGAGTCGCATATCTCCGAGCTGGTGGATGTGCATCTGGCTGGAGATCACGCCGACGATTGGGACCTCAACGGATTGCTGAACGGGATGAAGGCCATGTTGCCTTTGCCCTCCGATCTGACGACCGAGAAGCTATCGCAGTTGAGTAAAGAGGAAATCAAGGGTGGCCTTCTGGACCTGGTCGAGCAGGCGTACGACGAGAAGGAGCGACAGCTTGGCGAGGAGCTAATGCGCCGGGCCGAGCGCTGGGTGATGCTCAATGTGATCGACAACCTGTGGGTGCAGCATCTCACCTCCATAGACGACCTACGTGAAGGCATTGGACTCAGGGCGTACGGGCAGAGAGACCCGCTGGTGGAGTACAAGGCTGAAGCTTACAATATGTTCCAGGGCTTGATGTCTGCAATCCAGCACGATGTCGTTCACCGGATATTCCACGTGCGAGTGGTAGTAGAGGAGCCCAAACCGGTCCAGAACGTGATCACCAACCGGGGGAACGGCGGGGACGGCCCGCAACCCGTAAAGGTCGCTAAAAAGATAGGGCGAAACGATCCTTGCCCATGCGGGAGCGGCAAGAAGTATAAGAAGTGCTGCGGCAGGTAGAAACGGAATAGGCACAGGGCACGAGGCGTATGAGACCAAGTGCCTTGTGCCCTATTATATCCAGCCAACACTCTTTTTGGAGAATGCTATTATGGACAACCCGCTTGATTACACCTTCGACCACGTCCACGTGTTCTGCACCGATCTCTCGAAGACGGAGCGATGGTTCATCGACTGCCTGGGCGCCGAGCTGATCCGGCGACGCGAACTGCATGGGGCGCCTGCGACCGATGTGCGGCTCGCAGGTGTCGATATCTTCCTGCGAGGGCCAATGCCTGGGGAGATCGTTGGACAGGTGAAGCGAAGCCAATTCGGCACCGACCACTTCGGCTTACGGGTTAGGGATCTGGACGCGACCATCGCGGAGTTGAAGCGACGTGGGGCTGAGTTCGATGCCGAGCCGCGTTGGGTGAACCCGAAGCTAAAAATCATTTTCGTGAAAGGCCCCGACGATATCCGCATAGAGCTACTCCAACGCGAGGCGTAGATCGCGCTTGCGGCAATTGAATGGCGGAGGCACGCTGCCTGCGTTCTACCGCGGTTCCGATCCTCGCGATTCGGGAAATGCAGGATTGTGAACGCTTAAATGAGCGTTTACGCCCTGCTAATCCCTGAATCGCAAAGGAAAGGAGGCCTACTTGCAGTAGGCTAAGTCCAACTCACCATTCCGGCGTGGTGAGATGCGGTGGAGAAACACTCGTGGCTGTTAACTGGCAAAACCTGTTCACGGAGAGTGCGCGGCTTGCCGGCGCATCGCCGCTTCGCGACCTTCTGCGCTTTGGCTCAGACCCTGATCTCATCTCAATGGCGGGCGGATTCCCCGCCCCCGAGCTTTTCCCTGTAGATGCTTTTCGTGAAGCTGCCGAGCTGGCGCTAGGTTCCGGCGCTGCCGCCGCCCTTCAGTACGGCCCCACGGAAGGGTTCATGCCACTAAGGAGCTTTTTGGCTGAGCGGTTGTCGGCTTCCGGCATCGCCGTAACCCCAGAAGAGATTCTCATCACCAACGGCTCCCAACAGGGCTTGGATCTGGTTGCCGGGCTGTTGATAGAGCCGGGTAGCCTGGTTGCTGTGGAGGATCCTTCCTACGTTGGAGGCCTGGCGACTTTCAGCAACCATCAAGCCCGTTATCTGGTTGTCTCTTCAGATGATGATGGGATGCAGGTCGATGCTCTGTCGGAGTTGCTGCAGCGAGATGGGCCTAAGCCTAGATTGATTTACGCCCTTCCCAACTTTCAGAACCCAGGAGGCAGCACTCTCAGCCTTGCCCGCCGGCATCAGTTGCTGGAGCTGTCCTATCGCTATGGGATCCCGGTCCTGGAAGATGACCCCTATGGAGAGCTGCGTTACGAGGGCGAGACCTTGCCCTCGTTGAAGTCGTTGGACACGGAGGGGAACGTCATCTACCTGGGCAGCTTCTCCAAAATCCTGTCTCCCGGAGTGAGACTAGGCTGGGTAGTGGCACATCGAGAGGTTATCGAGCGATTAGCTAGCATCAAACAGGGGGTTGACCTCAATACGAACAGCCTGGCCCAGCATGTGGTCTATCAGGTGTGCAAAACCGGACTGCTCGAAGAGCACGTGGAGAAGGTGAAGCCTATCTATCGGGAGCGGAGAGACGCGATGCTTCGCGCTATGGCGAAGCAGTTGCCTCCCGATGCTAAGTGGTCTCGCCCCACAGGCGGGCTGTTCATCTGGGCTCAGCTCCCTCAGGAAATCGATACCCGCGCTATGCTCGCTGATGCTGTGCGAGAAAAAGTGGCTTATGTACCTGGAATTGTCTTCCACCCACGGGGGGATCGGACCAATACGGTTCGGCTCAACTTCTCGGCAGTGTCTGTGCCGCTGATAAGGGAGGGTGTTCGGCGGCTGGGGCGAGTTACGAAGGAGTACATGAAAGTTCGTAGGGTGACCGGCGAGCCCAACGCGCCGATCGACCTGGCGCCGACTGTGTAGAGTGCTTACCATAACTAGCAAAGGTTGATCGCTCCCGGGCAAAACACCTAGTGGGAACGCGGGCAGACAGCCCGCGTTTTCGCTTACTGACCGCTGCATAAGTATCTAAAGGCGGGTCCAGGGCACTCAACGCGAGCGAGCACAGCGTCACGGGGGTGCCCCCAATAATTTACTTTCCTATGCAGGGACCAATTTCTCGTTAGGGGAGTCTCTCTCGGAGCGCTTTGGCTAGATGGAAGGGGTCGCTGGTTATAACGGGGTTGGCGTATAGCTCCATAGCGCCAACGTCGTTGGTGCGGTTCATTGGATCCCCGCGATCTACGATTCGAGTGAGATAGGGAAAGCCGGACCAATCCTCCGGGGTTTCTGCCAAGGGTGGCATGTATATCACCAGGTTGAAGCTGCTGACGCCGAGCTGTTGGATAAAGCAGTCGAGAACTCGGTAGATGGCGCCCGGCAGCGGGCCTTCCAACCCTGCGGAGAGAATGAGCACCTCCTTCTCCTTCGTAGGGGTGAGGTTTGCCAACACCGTAGCACCTTCGTAATCCAAGGCCAATCCTAAACCCCGGTGGGCAGCCAACAGGTCATCGAAATAATCCTTTCCTTCTTGCTGCCTGTAGGCTAGCGCAACACGACGGAGCTGTTCGATCCTGGCGTAGTGCATGTCCCTGGTGCATGCGACCTGAGCGTGGCCATGAATAATAGATGCACCGGCCTTCCAAAGCGCGTTCCACATGAAGAAGAAGTACTTGGCCTCGGGATCAACCTTGATAGCTTCCTGAGCCCAGCGCTTCCCCGTTTGCAGGTAGTCCTGGATACCTTCTTCCGAAAGCTGAAGCGGATTATGGTGGTCGAAGATCACCAGGCCGTGAAAGGCGTCGTACTTGGCGATGTTGCTGGCGGTTATGGAGCGCTTTCCTCGGACTCTGCCGAATACGTCGGCTGGCGTGCCCTCCTCGGGCCGGCAAAACGGGTCCCCGGTGCTCTGGTCGATTATCTGGAGCAGGTCTCCGGATACCCTGGACTCCATCGGCCGTGATGCCCTAAGCTCATTGTAGAGAGCGCCCTCCATCGTCACCACGTTCGTAACCTTGACGATAGTCTGGGTCTCCACCGACTCGACGGACCCGAAATGGCTGCGTATCCAATCGTGCATCGAGGGAGGGGGGACAAGGCGCCCTGTGGATCGGCTTACAAGAAACAGCCTCTCGAAGGCTTTGCGAGCCTCCTCCGGCATCTCCTGCACCAACTCGGGAAGTTGGGCGATATCTCGCCTCGAGTTGTGCGACCCAGTAACTTTTTTTCTCAAGGTTCGGTTTTCTCCTGCGCTTCGGCTTTTTTCACAGCCTCCAGACCGTCCATGGCTCCCTGCAACTTCGGGTCCAGTTCGAGCGCTTTGGTAAACTGCTCTTTGGATTGCGAGAATCGCTCCTCGGCCAGAAAGCTCCATCCCAGAGCGTGGTGGTAGGAGGCTAGTTTGGATGTGGATTCCTCCTCTTCGATAGCGCGCTCAAAGTAAGGGATCGCGTCAGCATGCCGTTGTTGCGAGTAGTACACCAACGCGAGCTGCCCCAGGGCAGCGGCGTAGTTGGCGTCTGATTCCAATGCGGCTTTGAGGTACTCCTCAGCCTTGTCCGGTTTCTCAAGAGCGTAGTAGCAGCTACCGATGCCGGCGGGAGCGCGAGGGTCTTTGGGGTCCAACTCCGCTGCCCGCTGATACCTTAGGATGGCTTCTTCGAAGTCGCCGGTGGCCTTCAAGACGTTGCCGTACAGCAGGTGCAGATAGGGTAAATTGGGAGCCAATTCCACGGCTCGGGCGTACTCTTTGGCAGCTTGGGTATACTGAGCCTGGATCTCGTGTATATACCCGGCGACTCTGATGGCCGTGATGTTGTTGGGATCCAGGGATAGTGCTTTCTCAACTGCCTCGGTTGCTTCTTCAATATTGAACTTATCGGCGTTGGCCTCCGCCAGGTGAGCGTAAGCTTCCGCCAGTTTGGGGTCCAGATCGATCGCCTTTTGGGCGTATGTAATCGCCTTGTCGGGGTCGTTGTTCCAATCGTTGGCGACCGCGAGGACGGAGTAGCCCTCCGCGCTTTGAGGATTGAGCTCAACAGCTTTTTGGGCTTTCCTCACCGCTTCTTCAGGATTTCGCCTGTAGGTGAGGATCCTGGCCTGGGCAATGTAAGCATCGACATTGTTGGGTTCGATATCGATAGCCTGCTGGTACTCGTTGAGAGCTTCATCCAGCCTCCCATCGTTTTCGAGCCGTAAGGCTTGCTCCAGATGAGCCTTGGCGCTAGGCGGCGTGGGTGTGGCAGGGGGTAATGTAGCCGTCGGGGTGGCACCAAACTTGAAGTCAGTGGAATAGAAAAAAAATGCTCCAATGAAGGCCAGACCGACAAGTACCCCCATCAGAAAGGGGATGGGGTTTCGGGACCGGCGCCTATCGAGCATCATCTTAGCCCAGACTCCTAACGGGCGAAAATCAATCTCTGATTACTGGGGAGGTCTGGTGGATCAATCAGGTTTTTGCGACTAGTTCCATTGTACCCAAGCTGGTTGGGATCCGTCTATACCCTTTTGCGCGCAGACCAATTGAACCAGAACTAACTGTATGATAGGATTAGCTAAAATTAGTGATATAGATATGCGCTGGCATAGGCGAGAGAGGCGGCAATCACGTCTGGATGTACTTGGTTTTCCCGCCATCCCTCCACCCAAACGGCGAAACTGGAGGATATATGGCTGCTTGGGAGAGGGCTGACTCGGTGATCAACTTCGGGGAAGAGCTGCGGGCAGCTATCGATGCCGTCGACCCGGAACTGCACCATTTCTTCACAGTAGTGGTGAACAGCTTCATCCGGTTGGAGATGGTATTGCTCTTCCGGCGTGCTCAGGAAGTCGAGCTATCAGCCGAGGATATCGCGCGGGAGTTGGGGTGGCCGGCAGATAGAGTGTCGGAAGAGCTGTCCTTGATGCAGGCTAGCGGGATTCTCGAGCAATGCGATAAACCTGCCAAGAAGTATCGGCTCTCTTCCGATCCGCAAGTCGCTGATCTGATCAACAAATTCAGCTTCCTGTACGCCAACCGGAGTTCGCGTCTGCTGATCTTGGGGTATCTGCTCAGGGAGGGGAAGCGGCCGTAGCCACATAAAAAAATAGTATCAATATGCGTAGATCACCTTATCCTACCTTGACAAGGGGCAGTGCGAACGATACTATCTTTGCCGGATGCTGACGTTGGTATCCACATTGTAGAAGGTGGGGAGCGCCTGAACGATAGGTGTTTGGCCAGTTAGGGCGTCCTTTTTTATTTTTCTCCGGTGATGCTACCCGGAGCGAGGTGGCTTCTGGGGCGCCAGCATAATACGGTAGGGTATGGTTTGCGTGGGCACGGAGTCCAGGCAGCGGAAGTCGTCCGCCAGCCCGAGCAGCGCGGAGCCGGTCCGGCATTGCCTACTGCCTAGCGCCGAAAGCTGGCCTTCCCTGGCCGGCTTTTTATTGTTGTAAAGCCTTATGCCAGTTTTCTGAAGGCGGCTACCACTGGATAGATGCTGGAATGCGAACAGTCGTCGTTGTGGTTCAAAGGTGAGCCGCGTCCCACAGAAGGGAGCTTCCAGAGCCGGAAGATAGACTTCCTGGCTGCCGTGAACGGCTGCTAAGGGGTTGCTTTGTCAGGGCGGCATCGAAGGTTTGTTTGGGCATTTGGCGAAATACCGCTGAAGGATGAGTCCATGTCGGACAACGTTTCCGCAGCGGGTGCAACAGAGCACCGCGCCATAATCTCTCAAAATCTCCTCAATGCCATCGATCAAAACGACCCGTGGGAGCTTACAAAGCTTCCCGCGGTGCTTCTATTCATCTCCGACTCTGGGCACTTCATACTTAATACTCTCCCTTCAATTGGTAGAATGCGGGTCGTTTCCCTCAACAAGAGTTGGCTGAGAGGAACTCAGCGCGCGTTCTCGGCATACGGTGATACCGGTAGCAACTATTCGCAATTGCGTAGCGTAGCTGGAAAGGCACGGAGGTGCTGGCCTGCCGAATGGCCTTGGCAGGGCCGACAGAAAGGAACTCTATGACCTGAGTTCGTCAGGAAATATGGAGGAGCGCATCATGGAACCAATAGCGCTACTGGTAGCGGTGACGATACTGCTGCCACTGCTTGGTGCTCTGGTCTGCTACTTAATCAGAAACAGCGCGGTCCGAATATTCACGGTGGTGGTGACATCCGTCGCCCTGATGGTTGCCTCGCTGCTGATGTTACAGAGCGGGCCCTTCGAGTACACACCTCCCCCGGTGGCGGGGTTTGAGTGGAATGCGATCATCGCGTTTGCCGATTTTGCTCTATTGATCGTATTCCTTGGCTTAGGCCTGTATCTGCGCAATGTTCTGGTCACAATCCTGGCCGTCGCGCAGATGGCCATTATCGGTTACTTCGAGTTCTTCTCAGGAGCCCATCCTGAGGTGGAACCTGCTCTCTTCGTGGACGAGCTCGCCATAATAATGGCTCTCGTCATCTCCATTATCGGCTCCCTTATCTGTATCTACGCTATCCAATACATGGTAGACCACGAGGAGCACAAGCATCTCGAGAAGAGCCGCCAGCCCAGATTCTTCTTCTGGATGGTGCTGTTCCTCGGCGCGATGAACGCGTTGGTCTTCTCCAATAACCTGTTGTGGGTCTACTTCTTCTGGGAGATCACCACCCTCTGTTCCTTCATGCTGATCAGGCACGACCTCACAGAAGAGTCCATCGCCAACGCTACCCGCGCTCTCTGGATGAACTCGCTCGGAGGCGTAGCTTTTGCCGGCGGCATCGTGTTGATGTACGAGCGAGCCCAAACGCTCTCCTTGAAGGAGTTGATCTCCAGCGGTACCCAGCCCGAGCTGGTAATGCTTCCGTTGGCACTCCTCGTATTCGCCGGCTTTACCAAATCCGCCCAGATGCCCTTCCAGAGCTGGCTTCTCGGGGCGATGGTTGCGCCTACACCCGTCTCCGCCCTGCTCCACTCCAGCACTATGGTTAAAGCCGGTGTGTATCTGGTAGTCAGGCTAGCTCCTGCCTATGTCGATACCAATCTCAGCATGCTAGTGGCGCTGGCCGGCGGTTTCACCTTCGTGCTAACGGCAGTCTTAGCTGTGAGCCAGAGCAACGCCAAGCGTATCCTGGCCTACTCCACGATATCGAACCTAGGGTTGATCATCGTCTGCGCCGGGCTCAACACCCCGCTGGCGATTAGCGCGGCAATACTGCTGATCGTCTTCCACGCCATTTCCAAAGCGCTGCTGTTCCTCTGCGCTGGCACCATCGAACATAAGATCTGGAGCCGGGATATCGAGGATATGGAGGGGCTGATTGCCCGGTATCCGATGATGACCGTAATAACAGTGGTTGGCATCATCACCATGGTGCTGCCGCCCTTCGCCGTACTGATCAGTAAGTGGGCCGCTATCGAGGCCTCGGTGCACATGCCCTGGATTACCCTGATGCTGGTAATCGGGAGCGCCGCAACAGTTGTGTTCTGGGTGAAGTGGATAGGTAGGCTGCTTGCAGCACCGCCCATGGATACGGGTGAGGGGGTAGAGCGTTTAGAGGCTTTTTACCTCACGCCGTTGGCTACTCTGGTTGGAGGGGCAGTTGTGCTGAGCATCTTCGTGGCTCCCTTGGTGGATGCCATCATCAAGCACGCTGTAGTGCCCTATTACAACACATCCGGACTCTCGGCTGTCGGTCCTGATATTAGCACAGGCGTAGGCTTTGCAATGATATGGCCGCTCTTCTTGGTGTTGCTGCTGGTGATAGTACCGGCCTACCTGTTTGTTCGTGTCAAACCGGAGGAGCTAAAACCCGTTTACCTGTCGGGCGAAAACATGAGCGACTTCTCCTCCGTGGAATTCCGGACCCTGCAGGACAATCCGGAACCCGCAGCAACCTCGGGCTACTACTTCGAGAAAGTGCTTGGAGAGAACAGCCTGAATAAATGGGCGAATCCGGTGGCTATCGTGCTGCTGGCCGCTCTGGTGGGGGTGGTGCTCCGATGATCGATCCAGTAGCTGTACTAACTGTAGTTGCGACCATAGTTTTAGGGCCGATCGTAGGCGGTTTCCTATTCGGTATCGACCGAAAGCTGACCGCTCGACTGCAAGGCCGGTACGGCCCTCCTATCGTGCAACCCTTCTACGATTTTATCAAGCTATGGTCGAAGAACCGCATCACCGTAAACCAGTCACAGATGATGTATGTGTACGGTTACCTGCTGTTCACGGTTACAGCCCTCTGTTTGCTGATGTTGCAGCAAGACCTGCTGCTGATCATCTTCGTGCTGGCCTTCGGCGCGGTGTCGCTGATCATGGGGGCTTTCGCGGTGAAGTCACCCTACTCTCATATCGGAGCTCAGCGGGAAATCCTGCAGGTGGTAGCATACGAGCCGGTCCTGATGTTGGCGGCCGTGGCCATATATCTGAAAACCGGCAGCTTCATGGTATCGGATATTTTCAAGCTGCAGCAGCCGTTGCTGCCGGCACTGCCTTTGATTTTCGTGGCGCTACTAATTATACTTACGATAAAAATGCGAAAATCCCCCTTCGATATTTCGGCGTCTGCGCATGCCCACCAGGAGATAGTGCGAGGGATCTATACAGAGTACTCAGGCCCTTACTTGGCCCTCATCGAGCTGACGCACTGGTACGAACTGCTGCTGGTGCTCGGCATCATCGCGCTGTTCTGGGCCACCAACCTTTGGATCGGATTGGCGATCGCTCTAGTGGCCTTCTTACTGGAGATCGTTGTCGATAACGTCGAGGCGCGGATGACCTGGCCTTGGATGATCAAATTCGTTTGGACGACTGGTATAAGTCTGAGCGTCATTAATATAGCGGCGATATATTTATTCAAGTAAGCGAGTTCTGAGCCCTGAGTGTCGAGTCCTGCGCCCTGAGCCCTTAGATGGATATCCCATCAAGGAAACAGGATCGAGGACGTAGGACCTAGGACTCAGGACGCAGGACTGAAGGAGAGAGCGATGGGACTGGTAGATACGGCCCGAGTCAAATCGCCCTGGATCCTGCACTACGACTGTGGTAGCTGCAACGGGTGCGACATAGAGATACTGGCCTGCCTGACCCCCCTGTACGACGTCGAGCGTTTCGGCATGGTCAACGTTGGGAACCCAAAACACGCCGATGTCTTGGTGGTTACGGGGCCGGCCAACCGGCGAAACCAGAGAGTGCTCCGGAACCTGTATGAGCAGATGCCCGAGCCGAAGGCTGTAATGGCTGTCGGCACCTGCGCCTGCACCGGTGGCGTGTTCCATAACTGCTACAATGTGCTGGGCGGTGTAGATAAGGTTATCCCGGTGGACGTTTACGTGCCGGGATGTTCCGTCAAGCCGGAGGCCATCATTGATGGGGTGGTACTGGCGCTCGCCAAGTTCGCTGGCAAGAACGGCAAGGAGGCGGGAAAGTGATAGACAACGAGAGAGCAGTAACCCCTGAAAATCTGCTGGAAGAGGTCAAAGCCCTTTTCCAGAGCGGGCATCGACTGGTGACCGCAACCTGTCTGGACCAGGGGGAGAATTTCGAGATCATATACCACTTCGACAAGGATCTGAAGCTGACCAACCTCAGGATGGTTTTCCCCAAAGATAAAGAGATCCCGAGTATCACGGGGAGCTATCTGGCCGCTTTTCTTATCGAGAACGAGATGAAAGAGCTGTTCAACGTGAAGATCTCCGGCATCGCTGTCGATTACGGTGGAAAGCTGCTGGTTACCGAAGAGACGATTGCCACACCGATGTTGAAATCGGTGAAGATCACATCGGTGGCGGCATCTCCGGACGGAGGTGCAAAGTGAGTCGACAGACTATAGTGCCCTTCGGGCCACAGCATCCGGTTCTGCCGGAGCCGATACAGTTGAAGCTAACTCTGGAAGACGAGAAGGTTGTCGGCGTCCTTCCGGCGTTCGGCTACTGCCATCGGGGAGTGGAGAAGGCCGGCGAGATCAACGACATCAATCAAAACGTCTTCCTGGTGGAGCGCATCTGCGGGATCTGCAGCTTCGCCCACGCCCTCTGTTACTGTGAGGGGATTGAACGGATCATGGGAGTGGAGGTGCCGTCGCGCGCCAAGTTTCTCCGGGTGATATGGAGTGAACTTCACCGAGTCCACAGCCACCTGCTGTGGCTTGGGCTGCTGGCTGATGCATTCGGGTTCGAGAGCCTCTTCATGGAGATCTGGAAGCATCGAGAAATGGTGATGGATCTCCTGGAAAAGACCTCCGGACACCGTGTTATCGTCTCCACCTGTACCATTGGTGGTGTGAGGCGCGATATCAGCGATGAGCATCTGAGCGATATCCTTGCGACCCTTAAGCAGGTAGAGAGGCAGTTGGATAAATGCGGTGGCGTTATTTCCAAAGATTACACGGTCCGGAAGCGATGCATCGGCGTAGGGGTGATGACCAAGGAGCAGGCGCTGTCTTTGGGAGCCGTGGGCCCTACGGGGAGAGGGAGCGGACTCGCTCAGGATGCCAGGCAGACGGGCTATGCGGCTTATGGGGAGCTAAAATTCGAACCTGTGGTGGAGACCGCTGGCGACTGCTACGCACGGGCTCTAGTTCGGTTAAGAGAGGCATACCAGGCGATCGACCTAGTCCGGCAATCTATCGAGAAACTGCCTTCTGGAGAGTTGGCGGCCAAGGTACGGGGTAATCCCAACGGCGAGATCGTGATGAGGGTTGAGCAGCCTCGTGGCGAATGCGTGTACTACATTAAGGGCAACGGCACCAAGAATCTCGAGAGGTTACGGGTACGAACCCCTACCTATGCCAACGTCCCAACCCTGTTGGTAACGCTGCCCGGCGCCATGTTGGCCGATGTACCCATCATCGCTCTGGCCATCGATCCCTGTTTTAGCTGCACGGAGAGGTAGTGAATAGTTGGTGGCGAGTGGCTAGGGGGGCTTCTCTTCTCGTTACTCGTTAACCGCTACTCGCTTCCGACTGAAAGGAGGCAACCATGGCTTGGTTCTTACCAGGAGTCCTGAGTAACCTTTTTGGCGGCCCTGCGACGCGGCTCTACCCTTTCCAGAAGCGAGAGCCCTTCAAGGGAGCCAGAGGACATATAGAGTTCGATGCTAGCAAGTGCAACCTTTGCACCCTATGCGCCAGGCGTTGCCCTGCTTCGGCTATCACTGTAGATAGGGTGAAGAAAACCTATACCTTCTGGCCCTTCCGCTGCATCGTATGCGAGGCGTGCATCGAGGGCTGCGCCAGGAAAGCGATCACGTTGAAAGATCAGTGGCGATCGCCGGCCTATGCAAAGCCTACCGAGGTGTACAACGTCGTCCTGCCCGAGAAACCTACATCGGGCGCTGCCAAAGCCGGATAAGACGGAAAGACATAGAGACGCGGAGACGCGGAGAAGACTATCCTCGCGTCTCCGCGTCTGCGTGTCCTCGCATCGCCGCTGATTCCATCTCCAGCAGCCGTCGCTTCTGTTCGACTCCCCCGCCGAACCCCACCAGGCTGCCGTTGCTGCCTACGACCCGATGGCATGGTATCACTATGGGGATCGGGTTTGCCGCCATAGCCCCGCCGACTGCCCGGAAGGCTTGCGGAGCCCCGGCCTCAAGCGCAAGCTCTTTGTAGCTTCTTGTTTCTCCGAAAGGGATCTGCGCGCATAGCTGCCACACCCTTTTCCAGAAGGGCGGGCCGCTAGGGAGATCGAGCTCAATATCGGCGAAGCTCACAGGCTTGCCTGCAAGATAATCGAGCAAACGCATCTGCAACTCAGGCCATACGCTGCTTTCCTGAGGGACCCCATCGGGCCAACCGGAGTAGAGATGCGACCAAGCGGACTCTTCCGAAGCTTGAGGGAGTGTGAGCCCTGCTAGCCCTCGGCGGGACACGGCCATGCCTATCCATCCCCAATCCGAGTGAAAAACTGAGAGACGCGTAGCCATTTATGTACCTCCAACCATCTTCGCTCTGTAAGGCGCTGCGATGATGTGGGACTAATATACGCGGAGAAGACTTCTTCAGGCAAGGTGCGATACAATACGATTTCCAATGGGGAGGCTGTTGCTGCAACCTTGAGAGTTGTTGTGATAGAATGCGAGTGCCGCGTCAATACAATGTTGCGCGATGGTCGAGCAACCTAATAGCCTTCTCGGAGGTTAACTTTGGAGGTGTCTTCCAACACCTCTTCGAATAAAAGATCTGGTGGTATGCTTGGAAAGCGCCTAATTATAGGGTTGATTGTCGCGTCCTTTCTCGTCTTCGTTGCGGGAAGTTTCGTGTTCGCATATCTGTTTCTCTTCTCAGCTTCAGCGCAGGTTCAACAAGGATCCCTTCCGCAGATCCAAATCCCGTCGCTACCGCAGGATAACCCTGGTGCGCCTACGCAGACTCCAACGCAGCAGGCTGCATCCCCTACACAGGAGCCGGAAGATGGAGGAAGGTTGAACATATTGCTGCTGGGTCTCGATCAGAGGGATGATGAGAGAGGTGCCCCCACGCGCACCGACACGATGATTGTTGTGAGCATCGACCCGAAAAAGAAGATAGCGGCGATGATTTCGCTGCCGAGAGATATGTGGGTGGAGATACCTGGATTCGCCAATAACAGGATCAACGTGGCCAATTTTTTGGGTGATCTCAACAAACTGCCTGGGGGCGGACCGGAGCTGGCAAAAAAGACGGTGGAGAGAAACTTCGGTTTGAAGATAGATTACTATGCCAGGGTGAATTTCCGGGGTTTCGAGAAGATAGTGGATACTCTGGGCGGCATCACGGTGAACGTGGAGAAGGCCATCATCGATCACGAGTATCCGACCGAAGATTACGAGGTCATGAGCATATACATCCCTGCCGGAGTCCAGCACATGAACGGCACGGTCGCTCTCCAGTATGCCCGGTCCCGGCATAGCGAGAACGATTTCGGCAGGGCAAAGAGACAGCAGAAGGTTCTCCTGGCTATTCGAGAAAAAGCCCTAGCGCTCGACGTAATTCCCAAGATACCATCGCTTATGGGAACCATGAAGGATATGATAGATACCGATATCCCGCCCCAGGAGATGATACGGCTGGGAATGATGGCTAAGGATATCGACGCTGATAACGTTCACTCTCTGGTGATCGACCAAAAGCTGGTGACCCCGTTCAAAGGGGAAGGCGGAGCCGACCTGCTGATGCCCAAAAAAGAAGAGATCAAGGCGGCCATTTCCGCCCTCTTCTTGGATCCCAAGGTCAAATCCGAAGCTGCCACAATAGAGGTTGCCAATGGGAGCGGACAATCCGGATTGGCCACCAGAACCGGCGAGTATCTGATATCGCAAGGCTTCGACGTCGTGGATGTATCCAGCGCCGACAGAAACGACTATAAGACCACGCAAATCCTGGTAAACACCGGAAAGACGGCTACAGCCAAAGCACTAGCTGAAATCTTAAAGTTAAGCCAGCAATCGATCGTAATGTCTCCAGCGGCCACACCTTCAACCAGCGCAGTAAGGAAAAGCTGGAGTAACGAACCCGATATCAAGATCATCCTAGGGCAGGATTTCAAACTTCCCCGGTAAGCCGTTGAGAAATCGGCACCTCTGTTGATGAAACATCCTACAGTTCGTTAGAGTATAGCCATACCATGTAGGGGGCGTTAAGAACGACCCTCGAGTCGACGTTATAACGAGATAGGTGCATAGACCGTGGCAGACCAACTGTTAGACGGTTCAAATCGGTTCACCACACATCAATGGAGCGAGCAGGCTGGATGGGTGCAGTCGGCCTGGAAACCTGCCGGAGAGATAGCCCTTTCCATTTATTTAGACCGCAAGGAGTTGGTTACACTCCTGTGCACTCCAGAGAAGCTCAATGCCTTGATAGTAGGTTTCTTGCGTTCGGAGGGGCTGATAGATCGGTTGGAAGACATCGCGCTAATGAGGGTGTGTGAAGAGGAAGGCATAGCCGACGTCCGGCTTACAACCCCTCGGGATGTGATCGGAACGCGCATGTTAACATCTGGTTGTGGTGGTGGGGTGACCTTTGACGATGTGCCTTCCATAGCCCCAGTCGTATCTGAATTCCGGTGGAATCCCGCCCTAGTGATTTCTTCGATGAAAAAGCTGCTGCATCCCGAAGGAGAGAACAGGAAAAAAGGAGGTCTACATCTAGCTGCGCTATCGGATGGGGAATCGTTGCTGCTGGTTTCACGGGATGTAGGGCGCCATAATACCCTGGACAAGATACATGGAGAAGCGCTGCTACGTGGCATCAACACGAGCGACAAACTGCTGCTGACTACGGGCAGGATCTCCTCTGAGATGGTTACCAAAGCGGCGAAGATGGGTATCCCGGTGGCCGCATCTGTCAACTCCCCCACCGATCGAGCCGTGCTGCTGGCAGAAAAGCTGGGCATAGCGATCGTCGGCTATGTTCGGAGCACCAGGCTGTCCGTTTACTCCCACCCCGAAAGGCTCCGCACCTAAACTCAAGCTGCTGCTCAGTCACAGCGGTTCGTGCCGGGAGCGCAGCCATCTTGCCCGCCAGTCCTCTCGCAGGCAAGCCGCCTTAACAAGTAGCCTCAACCTTACGATTCTTAACGATTAAAGCCAAAACCAGTGGATAGTTAACGCCCGGCGTAGTTACTCTTGTAGTACTCCCAGTACTCGCCCGATTTCAGGGGGCGCCACCAGCTCTCGTTGGCAACATACCACTGGACGGTTTCGGATAACCCCTGATCGAAGTCTCGCGCTGGCTTCCACCCGAGGGAGTGCAATTTGGAACAATCCAGGGAGTACCGTCGATCGTGGCCGGGGCGGTCCTTGACGAAGCGGATCAGCGAACGCGGTTTATCTAGAAGGTCTAGCACTTTGCCGGTAATATCAAGATTTGCCCGCTCGTTGCCACCCCCGATGTTATATGCCTCCCCAACTTTGCCGTTGTGAAGCACTACATCGATGCCGCTGCAATGGTCCAATACATGCAACCAATCCCTCACCTGCTGCCCGTCTCCATATATGGGGAGCTCCATATTATCCAAGGCGTTTGTTATCAGGACAGGGATCAGCTTCTCTGGGTACTGGTAGGGTCCATAAGTGTTAGACCCGCGAGTTATCAACACAGGTAGCCCGTAGGTGGTGTGATAAGCTTGGACCATCATCTCTCCGCCAGCTTTACTGGCGGAGTAGGGGCTTCGAGGTCGCAACGGGTCCTGCTCCTTCGACGATCCAACGGGGATGTCTCCATACACCTCGTCTGTACTGACCTGCAGGAAACGGCTTATTTCGTGCTTTCTGGCCGCTTCCAACAGGACAAAGGTGCCATACACGTCGGTTTGAATAAAGCTCCCGGCGTCCATGATGGAACGATCTACGTGCGTTTCGGCTGCGAAGTTGACGATAGCGTCCACCTCCGCTACCAGGCTATCAACCAACTGCTGATCGCAAATATCGCCTCTGACAAACTGGTATCGGGGGTTACCCGACACGTCCTCTAGGTTGGCCAGATTTCCGGCGTATGTGAGTTTATCGAGAACGATGATCTGGTAATCGGGGTGTTCATTCAACATATATCGAACGAAGTTGCTGCCGATAAAGCCAGCGCCGCCGGTAACTAGCAATCTTCTCAAAGCGCTTACCTCACGAAATAGCTATCAGCTTTCAGCATTTAGCACATGGCTTTTGGCGTAATAGTGCTGAAAGCTGCTACCTCAGACCTTGTTAGCCCCAAACTGGGCAACCAGATTGTTGGAATGCAGGTAGCTGTCTATCGATGCGCCCGCATCGGCCCACCAACCCTCGAGAACGTCACAGGTCATC
>JBMNNU010000297.1:0-4216 GCA_050942695.1 Chloroflexota bacterium | reverse complement strand
GCGGGTGCAGAGCCCTCCGCACCCGCCTCTATCTCTGGCTGAAGGCCGAATGGAACAAAGGAGAACAAGGTGGCCATACGCATCGGTACGATCGGAGTCCCAAAGCTGGGCCGAATCACGATGCCTATATCTGCTGAAACCTGGCGGCAGGTCAAGAAGAACATCTGGTCGTACGCCTTCTTGCTGCCCATGCTGACGCTGGTAGGGCTGTTCGTGGTCTACCCCATGGTGGCTTCGATCCACATCACTCTTTACGACTGGAATGGCATAGGCAACCCGACTCGGTTCGTCGGCCTGCGCCACTTCCTCACGGTGTCCCAGGACCCACTGTTCTGGAACGCCTTTAAGAACACATTTACCTATACAGCGGTGCTTGTACCTATCCAGTTGACTCTGGCGCTGATTTTGGCGCTGGTGCTCAACAATCCCAATCTCAAGGGCTCGACCATTTACCGGGCCGTCTATTTCTGCCCAGTGGTGACATCGGCGGCTATGATCGGTGTGGTGATGAGCATGCTACTGGGTGGTGCCGGCACCGACCTGAACGAGATACTGATGAATGTCGGGCTGATCACGGCGCCTATCGATTGGTTGGGCAGTCCCACCTTTGCACTGCCGGTGGTTATCGCCGTGGGCATCTGGCACACCCTAGGCTACAACCTGGTGTACTTCCTGGCGGCGCTCCAATCCATTCCCAAAGAGCTTTACGAGGCTGCTAGGGTGGACGGAGCTAACGCCTTCCACCAATTCCGCCACGTTACTATCCCGATGCTGAGAGAAGTGGGGGTTGTGATCCTCTTCTTGGCAATTCTGGGTAGTTTGCAGGTGTTCGACCTGGTGTTGGTGATGACCGGCGGTGGGCCCTTCTTCGCCAGCGAGGTTGTGAGCACCTATATCTACCATTACGCATTCACCCCGGCCTCCATTCAGGCTGAGTCCAACGTCGGGTACGCCTCGGCGGCGGCGCTCTTCATGGGGGTGATGGTCATGGGTATTACCGTCCTACAGCTTCTGGCTGTCCGCTACGCCGGCCAGAAACGAAGCGAACTAAGGTAGGAAAAACAATGGCTATTAAAATGAACACACTGATGCCGGGAGGGCTCGTAAAGAAGTGGAGCCATCTCGTCATCCATATCGTTCTTATCGGTCTCGGTTTCCTGTACATGTACCCATTCCTGTGGGTGCTGGCGGGGTCTCTGAAAACGCCCGGCGAGTTCTTCAGCTCGGGGCTGAGCATCATCCCCAAGCAGTTGAACTGGGAGAACTACGTTTACGCCTGGAACGCCGGGAATTTCAGCACCTATTTCTTGAACACTGTCGTGGTTACTGTTGTTGTGACCTCGCTGGTGATCCTGTTTAGCTCTATGGCGGGCTACGTGCTCTCAAAGACGAGCTTTCCAGGTAAGAAGGTGGTGGTTGCAGGTATGCTGGCCCTGATGTTCCTTCCGGCCGGATACACGATCATCCCCACTTTCGACCTGGTGCAACGGCTGGGATTGCTAAACAACCTCTGGTCCATAATACTGGTCCAGACGGCTGGAGGCCTGATCTTCAACACCCTGCTGTTCATGGGGTACTTTGCGACCATCGGCAAGGAGATCGAGGAGGCGGCGCTGGTCGATGGAGCCAACCTCCCCACCACCTACTGGCACGTCATGTTGCCGCTCGCCAAGCCGATGATCGCTACCGTAGCGTTGTTCCAGTTCATGGCCAACTGGAACAGCTTCTGGATCCCGTTGGTGTTCACAGTAGGTAATCCGGACCTGCGCACGCTGGCTGTGGGCCTCTACTCGTTCGTGGGGGAGAACTCCACTGGTTGGACCTACGTTAGCGCCGGCGCTGTGATCTCTATCGTCCCGATTATGCTATTGTTCTTCTTCCTACAGCGTTACTTCATCGAGGCTGTGGCCGGAGCGATAAAAGGGTAGAATAGTTGTAGGCAGTAAGCGATCAGCGACCAGCAGTCAGCTTTCAGCTTTTTGGATATAAGGCTATTGCTTCGCCGTCTATAAGGATCGTTGTGGCGGAGCAGTAGGTCAACCGGCCTTGTAGTCGTAAGCTGATGGCTGATTGCTGAAAGCTGACAGCTATTAAAGGCTGACAGCTATTATTGGAGGATCTAAATGAACGACCTTCGACCCTTTCGCGGATTACGGTTCAACGAAGCAGTGGTTGGCCCGCTGGGAAACGTGGTTTGTCCTCCCTACGACGTAATTCCCAAGGACGACCAGCTTCGCCTTTATGAGAAGGGGCCTTACAACGCGGTTAGGCTGGAATTTGGATTAGAGTATCCCGAAGACGACAGCACCAACAACCGGTATACTCGGGCGGCGGCTTTCCTTGAGAGTTGGATCGAAAAGGGGGCATTGCAGGAGGAAGATGAGCCGGCGCTGTACATCTACGAGCAACAGTTCTCGTTGAATGGAAAGAGCGTTGTCAGACGAGGCGTGCTTAGCGCTCTCAGGCTCACCCCCTGGGAGGATGATGTGGTTCTTCCTCACGAGGAAACCATGCCGAAACCGAAAGCCGACCGACTCCAACTGATGAGGGCAACGAAGTGCAACTTCAGCCCTCTGTTCCTGCTGTTCGATGATCCCGATGGGGCAGCGGTTCGGTTGATGGCCGATATCTGCAAAGCAACTCCCGACGCGACGGTTGACGCAGGCGACGGCCAGATCCATCGTTTGTGGGTAGTGAAGGGCGCGAGGGGTAACCAGTTGGCTGAAGCGCTCCGTACCCCACAGCTCTACATGGCTGATGGACATCATCGATACGAGACGGCTCTCGCCTACCGAGACGAGATGCGGGCTTCTAACCCTTCTGATCCGGAGGACGCTGCTTACAACTTCGCGTTGATGCTGCTGGTGGAAGCCCACGATCCTGGGTTGGTTGTGCTTCCAACCCATCGACTCGTACAAGGAGTCGACGAGCAGCGCCTTACTAACCTGGTTGGTGAGCTTTCCTCTCGCTTCCAGGTGGAGAAAGTGCCTGTCGACGCGAGTAGTCCGGCTAAGGTTGCGGACACCCTGCTGCGCAAAATGGCAGAGGGAGGGCGCGAGTCCCCGACGCTTGGGCTCTACCGTGCAGGCGAGGCGTTGACCCTAAAACTCAAGGGATCGATCCCCAGGGCCGGTGCCCGGCCGTTGTTAGACGTGGACGTTCTGCACGAGGGGCTGATGGAGCCATTCCTGGGCATAGGGCTAGCGGAACTGAAGGCAGGAGGGAGTGTAGCATACACTCGCGATGCTGCCGAAGCCGTTGCGCTCGTCGATCGGGGCGAGGCTCAGTTGTCTCTCTTCCTCAATCCTACGAAGGTGGAGCAGGTGCTGGAAACAGCCCGTGCCCATGGGAAGATGCCTCAAAAGTCCACCTACTTCTATCCCAAGGCTATCACCGGCCTGGTGTTTCACTCGCTGAAGTAGCTGTCAGCCGTCAGCTTTCAGCTTTTGGGGTGGGGCGATTGCCCCGCCCTTTTTTTATTGGAAGCGCGGGTGGCTCACTCGCAAGAGGGAGCGCGGCGCTGAAGCGACCGCGCTGAGAAGACGAAGCCCTGCGGGCTAGGACGATAGGTATGCACAGGCATTGCTGGTCCGGCTATTGGCGACGAGGCCTTGCGGGCTAGGACGGCAGCCCCAGAGGGGCTTTGTTTTCTCAGCCCCGCAGCTTCAGCCCGGGGCTTTCGGACGAGGCCTACCAACTTTGGGATAGTTTCGTGTTGGAGGGCATGGTTCGCGGCAAGAGTCACAATGTAGCGTCGTGTGAACCATCCCGTACTCAGCGGTGTCCGCCATGTTTCCGGGAAGAGCGATCTCTCCTCATACACCCGTAGTGCAGGGCGCTCTGCCCTGCAGCCCTCGTTGGTATATGCCATCCTGGATGATGCAGGTCAACGTGGACGACAGGGCACAGGGCCCTGGGCTACGGACGCGTGTGGTCCAGAACCGTGGCGGGCTCCTAGGGCGCAGGGGTGAGCCTCAAGTCTCCGGAAAAACGCTGATCTCAATGCCTGGCCATTATGGCCGTTTACAAAATAAACCGGCACTACATCCAAAACAACGTAGGGGCCGCAACGCTGCGCTCGCTCGCGTCACACGGCCCCTACATGTCGAAACCCCTATGGTGGGGCATTAGTGCTCCACCCAGGGTGTTCTGATGGGTTGCCGCAGGCAACCCATGCCGGGAGCGCGGCCATCTTGGCCGCCTAGACGTGCGGGCG
>JBMNNU010000296.1:0-4221 GCA_050942695.1 Chloroflexota bacterium | reverse complement strand
TCGGTCGGATGAATCATGCTCTTTCATACTGGCTGCCCTCTCAACTACATTTAGGGGGCCGGAGGCTGCGCCCCTCTAGTTTCACTCAAGGGGTGCGGCCTCGGTTACACAGGCTTGCCTGCTTTCGCCAGCTCGTCGGCTATCCAACTGACATCCAGCCTCTCCAACGTCCGGCGGGTAGGTATGCCCGTCTCTTCATCCCAACCCATGAGATAGTAGTAATCCCGAATCGCCTTTTCCATCTGATCGGGGTCGATAGCCTGGCTTTTCTCTGCCAAACTGCCGTAGAGCGGAGGCGAGAAGAAGCGATTGGGGAGTCGATCATCAGCAGGTGTGAACCCCTCCCTCGCGTTGAAGGCGCGGCCGATAGTGATGCCCCTCTCTCCCACCAGCATCAACTCCTCGGCCGTGGTGTTCCAGCCAGTAACAGCGTTCACCAACCGCACGGTCTCATCGTAATTCCAGGGGACGAAGTAGCAGTAGACCGCGCTGTCCTGGAAGGTCCGCCACTTGTGAAGCTGCGTGAAGAGGAAAGCCTTCCGGGTGGAGAGCTCATTTGCCGGCATCGGCTCCAGCACCCCCACAGGTTTCGCCTCGTTGGTCATGTTGGGGCCGTCTTTCTCGAAAAAGGTGTCGTGGAGTCCGGCACCGTGGTCCGCGCCGTGGTTGGCGACAGCGTAGCCGAGGCCCAGTCCCTGCTTCAATCTGGGCTCGTGCATTGGTAACTCCACGCCCTTCACCTGCATCGCCAGCTCCTGAGCGCCGTTGCCGATCCGCTGAGCTGCTATTCGACTGCCCTCGGCCAGCAAATCGCCTATCCCTCGTCGCTCGCCGATCATCTCCAACAGCTTCAGCATCGCATCGGCATCGCCCCACCGAAGCTCCAGTCCATCGCAGTCGGCCTTGGTGAGATATCCGCGCTCAAAACACTCCATAGCGAAGGCGATGGTTGTGCCGGCCGAGATGGTATCCATGCTGTAGTCGTGGCAGAGGTGGTGCGCCCGGGCTACCGCTTTAAGGTTGTCGATGCCGCAACTGGAGCCGAAGGAGCCCAAAGTCTCGTACTCAGGGCCTCCGTACTTAGGGTCCACTACCCAGGGCTCATCCACCTTCACAACTTTCTTACAACGGACAGCGCAAGCCCAGCAGGCTTCCATTCCTATCCGAATGGTATCTTTCAGGGTTGGGGCTGATATGGCGTCGATATTCTCGAAAAAGCCATCCCGAAAGTTACGGGTTGGAATGTTACCCGCCAGGTTGTAGGCCACCATGGCGGCTCCAGTCCCGTACTCGTGGAAGGCTTTAGCCCTGGTAGGCACCGCCTCAGCCATGGCTTTGGCCAGAGCCTTGATGGCGTCAGGATCGGCATACTGCGGATGGGTTCTCCCCCGGACGGCGATCGCCTTGAGGTTCTTTGAACCCATCACAGCGCCCATCCCGCCGCGGCCGGCCGAGGCTTTCAGATCGTTCAGAATGCAGGCGAAGCGAACCAGCTTCTCGCCCGCAGGGCCGATGGAGGCGATGCGTGCCAGCTTTTCCCCTGTCTCAGCTTTGATAGCTTCATTGGTATCCAGCACCGTTTTACCCCACAGGTGTGACGCATCCCTTAACTCCGCTACCCCGTCTCGGATCCACAGGTAGACGGGCTTTTCTGCCCTCCCTTCGATCACGATTCCGTCGAATCCCGCGTGCTTCAGCTCCGCGTTGAAGAACCCCCCTACCTCACTTTTCCCGATACCGCCTGACATCGGGGATTTTGCTCCCACACCATTCCGGGCGCTCCCAGAGAAAGGGGCGCCAGTAACCACGCCAGGAGCTATGATGAGTTTGTTGTGGGGTCCCAGGGGGTCGATACCCGGTTTCAACTCCTTCATGAGGTAGTATGCCGACATAGCAGCCCCACCGAAGTAGCGCCGGTACCAGGTAGTATCATGCTCATCTAATGAAATGGAACCGTTCGAAAGGTTCACTCTCAAAATTTTTCCGTGGTATCCGAAAGGCATATTCTCCCTCCTTATGCAAGCGAACGGCGACGCCATGTCACGTTATTTGATTGCTAGGGTAGCAATCCGTGAGACTGGAGGCAACAGAGCGGTTGCCTGTGTGTTCCTACAGTTGGCCCATCTGGCCTGTAAGCTGTAGAATTCCACAGTGGTACCACGTAAACAAAGCATGAAGGTGGCGAAGATGCTTACCATCAGAGTGGCCCTAGCCCAGATCAATACGACCGTCGGCGACCTGGCAGGTAACACATCCAGGATCTTGAGCTATATGGACAAAGCTCGCGATGTTGGGGCTGACCTGGTAGCCTTTCCGGAGTTGGCTATCACAGGCTATCCTCCGGAAGACCTACTGCTCAAACCCCAATTCATCAGGGATAACCTGGACTATCTCCAGCAGATCGCCGCTCACACCAAGGGCATTACGGCGATAGTTGGTTTCGTGGACGCCGACGAGGACGATATTTACAACGCTGCCGCGCTACTCCAAGATGGTGCTGTGGCTGGCGTCTACCGGAAAACCTGCCTTCCTAACTACGGCGTTTTCGACGAACAGCGCTACTTCCGGCGAGGTAGGGAGCAGCCGGTGTTCGAGGTATCGGGCGCGCCGGTGGGCGTAAGCATCTGTGAAGATATCTGGTACCCCAATGGCCCCGCCTACGTTCAGGCTCAGGCGGGTGCGCAGCTACTTATCAACATCAATGCCTCCCCTTACGACATGGACAAGCTGCGGCGCAGAGAGCGGATGATAGCCACCCGCGCCGTGGACAACGAAGTGGTGGTATGTTACCTGAACCTGGTGGGAGGCCAGGATGAGCTAGTCTTCGATGGCTCCAGCTTCATCTACAACCAAGCAGGGGAGTTGGTAGCCAGGGGCAAACAGTTCGAGGAGGATCTGTTGGCGGCGGATCTGGACCTGGAGTCGGTTTTCCGCTCGAGGCTGCACGATCCCCGCAGACGCACCGAGCCGATATTCCCCGTGCAGGCCAACGTGCCGACCCCCAGGATCGTGCTCTCCAAACAGCCATCGACGCGAGCGGAGAAACCCTCGATTCCCAGTCAAACGACGTGCCTTCTCGAGGGGCCGGCTGAGGTCTACCACGCCCTCGTCCTGGGCACTCGCGACTACGTTAGGAAGAACGGCTTCCAGAAGGTGGTCGTGGGGCTCTCGGGCGGGATCGACTCCAGCCTGGTTGCAGCCATTGCTGTGGACGCGCTGGGGGCTGAGAACGTTCTCGGCGTCTCAATGCCATCCCGCTACACCTCGCAGGGGAGCAAAGACGACGCCATGGATCTGGCGCATCGATTGGGAATCGATTGCATAACCATACCCATCGAGCCGGCTTTCCAGGCGTATCTGAGCATGTTAGAGCAGCCATTCCAGGGCACAGAACGTAATATCGCAGAAGAAAATCTCCAAGCTCGGATACGAGGCAACCTCTTGATGGCGCTCTCCAACAAGTTCGGCTACCTGGTCCTAACCACTGGCAATAAGAGCGAAATGGCGACAGGCTACTCCACCCTCTACGGCGACATGGCCGGCGGTTTAGCCGTAATCAAAGACGTTACCAAAACCCTCGTGTACAAGCTGTCCGAGTACCGCAACAGCCTCTCCCCGGTGATACCTGAAAGCGTGATCGTGAAAGAGCCTTCAGCCGAGCTTCGGCCCAATCAGCGCGATGTGGACTCCCTGCCGCCCTATCCGGTACTGGATGCGATCCTGGAGGCCTATGTCGAGGAGGACCGCAGCCTCGAAGAGATCCTGAGCATGGGCTACCCCGAGGAGACAGTGCGCCGGGTAGTCCGCATGGTAGACCGCAGCGAGTACAAGCGACGCCAGGCGCCCCCCGGCGTCAAGGTGACATCGCGCGCCTTTGGCCGCGACAGACGGCTGCCGATCACCAACCGTTACTACGAGAAGTAGGAGGCAGGGGAGGGAGTAACCTCTCCCGCCTTACCGACCCTATTGTGCAGATTACACAAATCCATCTCCCTCAT
The DNA here is from genome assembly GCA_050942695.1 of Chloroflexota bacterium. Lineage (GTDB taxonomy): Bacteria > Chloroflexota > UBA6077 > UBA6077 > UBA6077 > JBMNNU01. The sequence goes on along the minus strand of JBMNNU010000296.1, from coordinate 223 downwards.
TTCAGCACAGGTATACGTAGACCCTTGCTATCTCCGCTGTTAACCTTCCATGTATGAAAGACTGCTATGGAGGATTGACATGGCAGAGAAGTATTTGGGCTGTGCAACCGATACGAACGACAGCTTGCAAGATAAAGTCAGAGCTATTGATCTGGGAATGACGTGGCTCAGACCGTCGAACCGGAGATCGCTTCAGAGCTCCGCTCGATGGATCAAAATCGAA
>JBMNNU010000295.1:0-4225 GCA_050942695.1 Chloroflexota bacterium | reverse complement strand
ACTGAGCAACACGCCGCCAGATTCCACATACTGGCGAATTGTCGAGGCTTGTACTGTTCGCAAGTCCTCCGCAACTATCAATTGCTCCTTGTCCTGGCCTCCTCCAAAGAAAATGAGATCACAACGCTCTGGATCGATAGGATGCCCAATTCCAACGGGCACTACCTCTACCTCGATACCTCTCCAGCTACAACGCTGGACGATGGAGATAATATTACCCCGGTCCCCATAGATATTCATGAGGTCGGGGTAAAGATGATATAGCATCAGCTTGAATTCAGCCATCTATTGCTCCTGCATAACCGATACAGTCCCCTCTCCCTCAGGGAGATCAACAAGTTCCCTCTCCTTGAGGGAGGGGGTTAGGGTGAGGGGGCTCTTTTGTCGCAAGAGCTCGAGCCCTCACCCCCGTGACGCTGCGCTCGCTCGCGTCACGCCCCTCTCAAAGGGAAAGGGAGATAGTTTTAGTCCTCCCAGAAGGGCGCTAAGTGGCCTGACTCCACTAATTTGGCTCTAAGGTCCAGCATTGCCGTATAGGTGGGTAATATATAGAGTGTCTCACCTTCTGGGGTATACTGTACTGCCCTAGATAACGCTGCAGAGAGGTCGCTCTCGGTGTGTATTATCGAAGGGTCCACCCCAGCGTACTTGAGCCGCACGGACATATCTTCTGCGCGCAACCCCGAGGCCACCACGAAGTGCACCCTCCCGGATACCAGTTCGAAATCCACATCCCACAGCCAGGAGACGTCTGTTCCATCCGCGAGCAGATCGTTAATGACGATCATGACGCATTTCTTCCCAGCGTCTCTGAGAATCGTGGCAAGGACCTCGTTGAACCCCACGGGGTTTTTCACGAGAGCGAGAAACAGGTGCCGCCCTTGCAGATCCAACCGCTCCACCCTGCCAAAAGCAGCCGAGAACTCCTCAATGCCGGAGCCGATGGTTGCCGAGTCGATCCCCATAGACACCCCCACGGCTGTGGCTGCCAGCGAGTTGTACAGGTTATAGATCCCCGGCACCTTGACTGTGTAGCTGATGTTTCCCGTAGGACCTTCTACCTCGACACGGCTCCCTTCGATACCCAGAAGTTCATTTTTCACCGCGCGTAGGGCTGGCGTAGGGCGCTTCAAACCGCAGGAGGGGCAACGGTAGTGGCCAATGTGGCTGTAGTATGTGACGTCGTACAGGAAAGGCACGCCGCATCGCAGGCAAAACCGGGAATCGGAGGCGTGTGATCCCGCCGTGCCCTGTAGGTTGGAGTCCTCGATTCCATAGTACAGGACCTGGCAGCGCAGCCCATCGCCCAAGCTGGCGATCCTGGGATCGTCGGCATTGAGAAGCACGGTAGAGGATGCTGGCAGCCTAGCCAGCGTATCCTTCCAGAGGCGGGCCAGATAATCCACCTCGCCGTACCGGTCCAACTGGTCGCGAAATAGATTGGTCAGCAAGCACACCCTGGGGCGAAGCTCACTCACTGCGGCGGGGAATGCGGCCTCATCCACTTCGAAAAGCCCCACATCCCCTTGTGGTTTCCCGGTTAAGGAGAAGCCGTTGACCAGCGTAGATGCGATCCCGGGGATCAGGTTAGCGCCTGAGCGGTTGTGCATCACCCTCAACCCGGCCTTTCGTAAAAGGGTAGAGATCATCCTGGTAGTAGTAGTTTTTCCATTGGTGCCCGTAACAACGACGGTGCCCACAGGTATCCTGGAAGCCAGGCTGGCGATAATCTGGGGATCCAAAACTCTCACCAGATGCCCGGGCACTGTAGTGCCTCCTCCAACGCCGAGGCTTCGGCTGAAGAATGTGGCTAGCCGTCCTGCCGCTACTGCCACCGCCAATCGTGGACGCATAGGTACCCCCCGCACGAGTTCGACCGATGATAGAGCATCTTGGAGGTCCTAGCAAGAACAGGACCTTGATATACTGGACCTCGACAGCTAGGATACGGTCTGGAAATTGCTGCGATAAGCAGGTTAGAGCACACGTAAGGATACCACAATGAGAGTACCCAGCATTGGTAGCAGGCAGCGTTCGCCATCGATCGACCCGCTCCGCCCATCACCGCCGGGTCGGACTCCCCGAAAACCCATCTGGAATAGAGTAGCCCTGGTGGCTGGCGGGCTGGTAGCGGGGATGATGGGGGTAACGGCTTACGCTGCCATGAAAGTGGCCAGGCGTAAAGGCGCCGATGGTGAAGAGATATTGCCTGGTGGCGTTTTCAAAAGGGTTCAATTTCACTCAATCGACGGCTTGCGTATCAGCGGTTGGTTCTTGCCGGCTGTCGATGCTAGCGATGTAGTGGTCATGTGCCACGGGTTCAAGACGGGGCGCCGTGAGATGCTCCCCCTCGCCATGGCGCTGCGCGATCGGGGCCACCACGTGTTGATGTTCGACTTTCGAGGTCACGGTGAGAGCGAGGGGAGTTGGGTTTCCTGTGGCGCTCTAGAGGACCGTGATCTGGAGGGGGCTATACGCTTCCTGCAAAGGATGCCGGAGACGCAGGGGTTGCGCATAGGGGTCGTCGGATTCTCGATGGGGGCAGCAGTGGCCATACTCGCGGCGGCACGGCTGCCGGAAATCGCCGCAGTGGTATCCGATAGCGCCTTCGCCACATTGAGACAAGCCATCACCAACGGGTTCTGCTCGTTCACCCACCTTCCCAAACGTCCGTTCGTGGAGTTGATCACCTGGCTAGGGGAAAAATCGTTAGGTATCAGCGTGGATCAGGTTCGGCCTCTGGATGCTATCATCGAACTATCGCCGAGGCCCGTGTTGTTGATTCACGGCACAAGGGATAGGATCATACCGTTATCGGAAGCCTATCTGCTATACGAGGCTGCGGGGGATGCCAAGGAGCTTTGGACGGTAGCCGGAGCGGATCATGTAGAAGCTCGGATCATCGCCTTCGACTCCTATCTCGACAGGGTAGATACATTCCTCAAACAGCATCTAGCCATTACTGGAGAAGCTGCTCAGCTTTAGCCCAGATTCTTCGATAGTTGTCGAAACTGAGAAGACTTGCCACCTGTTCTCGTGGAACTACCACCACATCTTTCCCAATGTGGTCTTTATATTCCGGCAGTTGCCGAGTAGCTCGCACAAGGTAGAAGGTAACCAGGTATTCGTCGCCCTGGTAGGTAAAGGACACCTCTCCTAGCCGTTGAACGATTTCGCCTTCCAAGCCGGTCTCTTCGGCAACTTCGCGCAGCGCCGTCTGCTCCTGCGTCTCTCCGGGTTCCAGATGGCCTTTGGGAAAGAGATACTCCCCCTTTGAGGTAAGTCGCAGTACGACCTGGTCTCCCATTATCACAACACCACCAGCCTGCTGAACTGCCATCAAGTCTCCTATTATGTCGCCTATAGCTCGTCGCTGGAGTCCTGGATCGCGGCCAGGCGCCGTCGAACAGCCTCACGGCGAGTGATTGTGGCTACATCTTCGGGAGACCGATGTCCTCCTTCTTCTTTTATGGCGGCTCTTGCCCGGTTTCTACGGCGAAAAAACCAGGAGACGAGTGGATCGCCAATTGTGATGAGCAAGGCGGTAGAAGCCAGAGCGGTAACAACGAGAATAACTTGCTCAGTCACTGATACTCCTCTGAGCCGAGCAGTATCCGGGCTCGAATTTTTTGTTCGAGGGCCTCGAGGTCAAACGGTTTATCGACATAGTCATCGCAACCGGCTTCCAGAGCTCGTGTTCGGTCGGCCGGCCTCGCCAGCGCTGTAATGGCGATGATCGGCACATTGTGCGTTTTGGGATCTCCTTTTAACCTCCGCGCAACCTCGTAGCCATCCAGTTTTGGCAGCATTAGATCCAGCAGCACTAGATTCGGTACTTGATCGGAGACCTTCGTAAGAGCCTCTAATCCATCGTCGGCCAACACGGCGCTGCAGCCAACCATATCTTCGACGACCGCTCTCACGATCGCTTGATTATCGGGTTCATCCTCGACAATCAATACCCGATGTTGCTTCACCTGTCGCTCCTAATTTTTAGTTGTTCGCAATTGGATTGATCAGCAGCAAACAATCGTTCTATGAGGTTGTTGGGCACCGAGATCATTCTATTAATTTGAATGACGGGCGTCAACATATCGTCGAAAAATTGGACTGGCTATTCACCTTCGCAATGGCCTCGAAAATGGTATAATGCAGCGACTTTCCTTCAACATGGAGATTTTGATCCTGAAACTTTCCGTATTGATCCCAGTATACAACGAACGTG
>JBMNNU010000294.1:0-4235 GCA_050942695.1 Chloroflexota bacterium | reverse complement strand
AGGCCGGGACCAGCAGCCAGGCCACGTCCACCCCCTGCCCATCACCCGCTGCCCGCTCCTCTGGAGCCCCCGACCTCGTGCCTGGCTATGTCTCCGGTCGTGTTATCTCGATGGCCCCCGATCACATCGTGGTGAACACGGCGGACAAGGGCGACGTGGTGCTCTATCCGGCGTACTACAAGATCTGGGATGACCTGTGGGTCAAGGATATCCCGATCGAGCTCGGCGACGAGATAACGGCGGCGGATACCCCTACAGGTGGGCCGGTGCTCTACGTGAACATCGTCAACCTGATAGGGACGATCTCGAACGTTCGGCGGGAGGGAGATATTCTGCTATTCGACATGGAATACAACGTTAGATACCGCGGCGAACGGGGCTCCGCCACGATTGAGGTGGAGGGGCGAGCGAGAGTGAGCGGCACTGGGCCACGGGAGGGGCAGGGAGGCCAGGTAGTCGGGCGCAGGCTGAAGGACGGCAATGTGCTGGGAATCACGGTGTTTTACATCGACTCGGACGCCAGCGGTGGTGGATAGCCAACACCATTTGATTCGGTCGGCATTAGGTGCAATGGATTGCCAGAGAGGAAGTCGATCCTACAGCAGCCTGACGAGAGCTTGGCCCTCCGGCCATGCCTGGGCCTGGTCGTAGAGCTTCCGATCCGCGGTCCAGAACTCCGCTGCCTCTGCCTCGGCCACCGCGAGATAGACGGCGTCGTAGACGGTGGGCATCCCCAGCGAGCCGGAAAGCTCCCATGCCCGCTCGTAGAGCTTCGGTTCCGAAAGCTGGCGTACCTCGGAGATGAGGGCGAGAAACCTCACGGCGGCCTCATCACACTCATCCTGTTTCATCTTCTTCAGAGCCACCTTGCGGCGGAGATTGGAGAGCACCTCGGCCGCGAAAAACGCAGGACTAACGATCTCCAGGCCCGCATCCCGAATCCGCTCGAGTAGCGCCCAAGCGCGATCCTGACCCTCTTCAGGGGCGATCAGCTTGATCGCGACGCTCGCGTCCAGGCATACTCGCTCAGCCACGGGCGGCACGCTCCTCTCGCAATTCCCTGATCTCCTCGGTGGAGTCGCCGGGCATTACGCCGTACTTCTCTCTCATACGCTTACCAAACTCGATCAGCCTGTCAATCGCGACCCGCTGTTCGTGGCGGCGAAGCTCCCGCTCCAGCACCTCCACCGCCAGCTCGTTGAAGGATCGACCCTCCTCTCTGGCCCAGGCGTTCAGCCGCTCGTGCAGGTCATCGTTCATCCGGATCGTTGATGCCCCCATGCCGCACCTCCTGTTGATGGCAACAAATGATATCGTGCGGTGATGCGTGAGTCAAGGGTCAAAAGACATTGACACCCGACAGATCTACCGCTACACTACTCCATACCTAATCAACTTAGGTATGGAGTAGAATCGAATGTCCCCCAGCCGCGATCTTTTACGTGGCAGCGCCGAGCTGCTGATCCTGGCTCTCCTTCGCGACCGCCCGATGTACGGCTACGAGATCATCAGGGAGCTTCGGGAGCGCAGCGAGGGCTACTTCGCCATGGAGGAGGGGCTCCTCTACCCCACCCTGCACCGACTGGAGAGGGAGGGGCTGCTACGTGCGGAATGGCAGCTCGTCGACGGCCGGAGGCGCCGCTACTACGCGATCACTGAGTCTGGCCTGGCCACGTTGTCCTCTGCGACGGCGGAGTGGACCACCTTTTCGCAAAAATTTTTCGGCATCCTCAATCCTTCTGGAGGTGCTCGATATGCCGAAGCCACGCCAGACCTCCGTTGAGAGCTATCTACTGGCCGTCCGGCGGCAGTTGAAGGGGCTGGACCCCGCCGAGCAGCGGGAGATCTTGAGGGAGCTGGCAGACCATCTGGAAGACACGACCAGATACCTGCGGGAGTCCGGCCTTTCAGAAGAGGCCTCGACGGAAAGGGCTGTAGCCGAGATGGGCGACCCGACCGCGGTCGGCCAAAGGCTCCGAAGGGAGCATCTGGAGAAGCCCCTCCCTTTGAAGCTCGGTCTCATGGCAGCGGTGCCCATCTTTGCCTTCCTACTGTATTTCGAGCTCTTCCCGATCGCCGTCTACTTTCTCGTTCCGAGAGGCCAGAATCCGGCTTCGTTGATCATCGCTACCCTGGCAGCTTCTCTCATTCTGATTCTGGCAATCTGTGTCTGGTCATGGCGTAGAGGCCGCCGCTTCTTGATCGCTCCCTTCGCCGGTATTGCGATCGTCTACGGATTGAGCAGGTCCTGGACCTCCCTGGCAGGACCATGGGCTCAGAGCGGCCTCCACGCGCTCGTCGCATCGTGGGTGCCAGTCGTCTCCGCATCCAGGCCGAACGATCCGATCAATTCCTGGCTAGTTTTAGGCCCATGGGTTGTAGTTGCTCTGGCCTTCCTGCCGACCCTGGCTGCTCTTACGATTTGGGGAAGGCTGGCCGGCAGCCTCACGATCCTCGGCGGTACCGGCATACTCACCGCCTTTACCTGGATCGATAGCCCCATGAGCTGGCTCAAGCTGCTGGCTTACCTGGCGCTCTGTGTCGGCATCGCCGTCTTCGTTACGGCACCAAGAGTGAGGCAGATGAAGGTAGCCTGGGCCGTCCTCGTTGCGGATTGGATTCTCGTCGCGCTGGGCAAGTGGTATTTCATCGTCTACGAGGCGCCCCATGCGATGAATCCACAGTGGAGGGCTACCCGCCTTCCGACGCTGGAAGGGGTGTGGGGCGAGATGCCGCTGGCCGCGCTAGTCTTCAGCCTGGCCTTGCTGTTAGGGGTGCAACTGCTTACATGGATAAGAGGCCGGCGGACCGAGCTGCGTGAAGCAGTTTTGACGGACACCCGAGCGTGACCAAATGATGATTGTCCCGTTAGAGAAGTCGGATGCTCGGCTCCAGAGCCGAAGCCGCCAGCCAACTTTGGAGGCCTGAGGAGTTATGATCGAAGCTAGATCCCTATGTAAGCAATACGGCAGCAAGATAGCGGTGAAGGATCTCGACCTCACCGTCCACCCAGGCGAGCTGTTCGGATTCCTCGGCCCCAACGGCGCCGGCAAGACCACCACCATCCGCATGCTAGCCGGCCTGCTGAAACCCAGCCGTGGGACGGCCACGGTGGCCGGTTTCGACATCCTGAAGGACACCCTGGAGGTGAAGCGGCGCATCGGCTACATGGCCGAAAGCCCCTACCTGTACACGAAGCTCACCGGGCGGGAGTTCCTGGGGTTCATGGGCGACCTCTACAGCGTGGAGCGGAGCGTTGCCGCCGAGCGGGCGCAGCGGCTTCTCGTCCTCTTCGAGTTGGAGGACAAGGCCGACGAATTGGTGGAGAGCTACTCCCACGGGATGCGGCAGAAGATAGCCCTTGCAGGCAGCCTCATACACGAGCCCCAACTGCTGTTCCTGGACGAGCCCACCTCGGGGCTAGACCCGCGCAGCGCGCGGGTTGTGAAGGATCTCCTGGTGGGGCTAGCTGAGAAAGGCCACACGGTTTTCCTCTCCACACACATCCTGGAGATCGCCCAGCACATGTGCCACCGGGTGGGCATCATCGACCAGGGCCAACTGGTGGCCGTGGGGACGCTGGACGAGCTGAGGCAGCAGGCTCGAGTTGGGCAGGTATCCCTTGAGGAGATCTTCCTCCAGCTCACGGGAGGGGCCGAGGCGCGTGAGGTAGCTGCGTTCCTGGAGGGGAACTGATATGTTGCTCGTGCTGCTGCGCCACCGGCTGCGGCTGTGGCGGAATCAGACGTTCAGGGGGCCGCGCAGGCTTGGGCGCATCCTCGCCCTGGTTTTCACCCTGGCTGCCGGCCTGGCTTTTCTCGGCCTGGTGTACCGGGGCAGCCTCGGCCTATTCGCCCTGCTGGCCCAGGTCGATCCGGCTCTGGCGAGGCCCTCCCTCTCCATCCTGTTCGCCGGTGTGGTCTCCATGGGCCTCTTTACGGGGATAGGCGCAGTCCTCTACCAGCTTTACCTGGCCTCGGACCTGGATCTGCTGTTGGCGGCGCCCGTTTCGCTCCGCGCCCTCTTCCTGCTCAAGCTGGTGGAAGCCAGCTTCGCGACCTGCGTTGAAGCCATAATGGGGCTGGCAGCCCTGCTGGGGTACGCGCAGGCTGTGGGGATGCCGCCCTCCTTTCTGCCCCTGAGCCTGCTGATCGTGGGGGCTACGATCCTGCTCACGGCCGCGCTCGCGATGGGGATAGTCATGTTGGCCATGCGGATCGTGCCGGCCCGTTGGG
>JBMNNU010000293.1:0-4238 GCA_050942695.1 Chloroflexota bacterium | reverse complement strand
CACCTGCTCCCGCTGACGAGCAGATGTCAGCCGAGGGTCCGTCCCACTCTAAGGGGCAGTGAAAGGGCGGTGAGAGTCTACTCCAGTATCTGGTTACTGTCAACGTTTAACCGACCCTCGACCCTTTGAGTGGATTGGCCGCTATTATCTAGGGGTGGTGGGCAGCGTCACAACGAAACGCGTACCCCCATCGGGAGGGAACTCGGCGGCGATTTCCCCGCCATGAAGCTCAACGATGGAACGGCTGATGAAGAGGCCAAGCCCCATCCCCGATCGGCGGTCGTTCGCGTGGGCTTGGTAGAACTGTTCGAATAAATGGTGGCGCTCCCCCTCTGGGATACCGATTCCGTAATCACGCACAGCGATCTGTACGGTCTCCTCATTCGGGTGGCAGACATCGACGTTAACCTGTCCACCATCCGGACTGAACTTCACGGCGTTGTCGAGGAGGTTGGTCACCACCTGCTCCAATCTGAGTGGATCAACCGATGCCCAGACGCTCCGCTCACCATTCACCACCAAGGTATGAGCACTGGTGGTAGCTTGTATCGTGGATGCTACCTCTCTTACCAACCGTGCGACGTCGGTCGCCTCAACGTCTAGCTCCAGATGCCCTCGTTCGAGTCGCGACATATCCAGGAGGTGAGTCAGTAGGCGCCGGAGCTTCAAAGATTGCCCCTCGATATTCTGGAGTAGGCTAAGCAGCCTTTCCGGCACACTGATCGACCCCTTGGCGATCAGTCGGAGCGCGAGTTGGGTGAAACCGAGGAGACTGGTGAGAGGTGTCTTCAATTCGTGGGCGGCAATAGAGATAAACTCATCTCGAAAATTAAGCGCTGCCTTCGTCTCGGCTACCTGTTGCTCCAGATCTCGGGTGTATTGCTTGATGACCTCGTAGCGCTGGGTATTCTCGTAGGCGATGGCCAGGTGGCTGGCTAGCAGTGCGGCCAAGCCTTCGTCTTCGTCGCTGAACTCCGCTGCTCCGAGCTTGTCGACAAAGTAGAGCCATCCATATTTGCGGCTGGGAGAGACAACAGTGGTGCCCAGGAAGGACTGTTTGGGTGGATAGGGTAGTAACAGGTCTCGAGCATCTGGGCCGAAGCAGCGCAAAACGCGAGGAGGTTCGTCCAATACGCCTAGCGCGCTATTCCATGCCGAGGTTGGGTATGTCTGCTCGACGACCTGCTGCTCTGATCCACAGGCCATCGAGACCCGGAGCGTCTGGCCGTCGGCATCCTGCAGGATGACCACCGCACGCTCGGCGAAGAGGAGGTCTCGCCCTGCCCGGCAACACCGCTCTACCAGGCGCCAGGGGTCGAGCTCCGAGCCTAGCTCCAGACCGAGCTGGACGAGTCGGGTTAGCCTGCCGGTGGCAATTTCGAGCTTCCTGTCGTGCTCGACCAGCTTGTCATTCACCAAACGCCGATGCATCAGGTCGAATTCTGTTGGCACCGAAAACGGCTTCACTCCATCGGTCGATAGAGCATCGCCCACCACCTTTAGAATCGCCATCGGCTCGGTGGGCTTGTCGAGGAGCGTAACGCCGCACGCCTCAGCCAGGTTGCGAGCTTCCTGGTCTCGATAGGCTGCAGTGTAGAATATCACCTGAGTATGAACCGTGGCCGGTTCGGCGCGTAGTTGGCGGACAAACTCGTATCCATCCATCCCGGGCATCAGGACATCGGCGATCACCAGATCGGGCTGCTCCTCGGCTACGAGTTGCAGCGCACGCTCGCCGTCACTTGCCTCAAGCAATCGGTGGCCGACGTAGCCGAGCAGCGTTACTAGGTACTGCCGATCTACCGGCCGGTCGTCGACAACTAGGATGGTCGCCATCGCTACCGCTCCTTTATCTCCACCAGGCGCGAGTGCAGATAGGCCTCGACATCTCTGATGAAGCTTTCGGGGATGATAGGTTTGGTGATGTAACCATCGAAGCCGGCTGCTAACGTTCGGTCGCGATCACCCACCATAGCGTATGCCGTCACAGCAACCAATGGGATAGATCTCAGATCGGCATGTTGTTTTACAGCCCTAGCTATCGCATAGCCATCGATCTTGGGAAGGTGTATGTCGCACAGGATCAGGTCCGGCTGTTCGCGGCGGGTAGCCTCCAGCCCATCCTCCCCGTTCTGGGCGGAAAGTGGCACATAGCCAAATGCCTTAAGCAGATAGACCATCAGATGAAGGCTGGCGGGATCATCCTCGATAATTAATATCCGAGCGCCCATTCCCAACTCCGGTGATTTGCCACCAGTGTTGTTGTCTCTTGAACCTTAATATACCATATACAGAGGTCGGTGAGCACGATTGAGCGCTTGAAGGAAAAAGTGGAGATTTGGGAAAACGATGGAAACGACGATCGCCATTCCCAATTACGAAATTATCGAAAAGATATCCGAAGGTCCTCAAACCGCGGTCTATAAGGCATACCACAAGAAGAACCCCAAACGGCCATTGGTGCTCAAACTTCTCAAATCGCCATCTTTGTCTAACCAAAAAAAAAATCACTTCAAGCAGCGAATCGAACATCTTAGGGTACTAAACGATCCGCTGGTAATTACGCCGATCTCTTTCAACGCGCAACACGACAACTACTTCATAACCCAGGACTATTTCGCCGGGGTCACTCTCGCAAAGTGGATGGAAACCTGTGGGCAAATCTCTTTGGGGGATTTCTTCACCATAGCCTGCGCGTTGGCGCGGGCTCTTGATAAGGTCCACGAGGCTGGAATCATCCACGGAGGCATCAAACCTCACAACATACTCGTCGCCCCAGATACGTTGGACATCCGTCTGATCGACTTTATCAGTGCGCTCGACGTACGAGACGTCAGCCACTTTATCTTCGACCCTTTTTTTGTCAGGAATACCCTCCCCTATACCTCGCCGGAACAGACGGGACGCATCAGCCATAGGGTGGTTTTCTCCTCCGATATGTATTCTCTCGGGATCGTCTTCTATGAGATGCTGACCGGCCAGCTCCCGTTCCTATCTGATGACCCTCTCACGTTGATCCACTCCCATCTTGCCGAAGAAGCGCTCAAGGTCCACGAGCTCAAACCGGATATCCCCGTCGTTATAAGCCAGATCGTGGCCAAACTGATGCTCAAGGAACCTGAGAAACGTTACCAAAGCGCGAGCAGCCTCCTCGCCGACCTTGTACGCTGCAGGGACGAGTACACCGCCACCGGTACGATACGCGAGTTTCCTCTGGAAAGCCTGGTTCATCCGCAGCGCGTAACCTTTATCTCCAAAATGGTCGGCCGCGACAGAGAAGCCAAAATCATCCTGGAAGAATACGAACGAGTTGCCCAGGGCGAGTTCCGCTCGCTATTCATTTCGGGGCTGTCTGGTATCGGGAAAACTCGCCTGATACAGGAGCTACAGAGGCCGATCGTGAAACATCGGGGATATTTCACCTCGGGGAAGTTCGATGTGTACCAGAAGAACATCCCCTACAGCTCCCTTATTCAAGCGTTAAGAAACTTGCTTCGGGCTTTCTTAACGGAAAGCGACGAGAGAGTTGCTCTCTGGAAGAGCCGGATACTCAAAAGTGTAGGCAAGAACGGCAGAGTCCTGACTGATGTGCTCCCGGAACTGGAGAGTTTGATAGGCCCGCAACCCGAGGTCAAACAGCTTCCCCCGGTCGAGTCGCTTAACAGGTTCCACGACCTCTTCGACCGGTTCCTGACCTGCCTGGCGAGCGAGGAGAACCCACTTACGCTGTTTATTGACGACCTTCAATGGTGCGACGTAGCCTCTTTTGACTTTTTAACAACCATATTTGCCAACTACAAGGACCACCCTTACCTGTTCTTTCTGGGAGCGTACCGCCACAACGAGGTGGACCCTAGCCACCCCCTGTCCAAACTGATCCGGACTGCAAAGGAGAATAGCCAACCGGTAAAAGAGATCAGACTAGAGCCTCTGAAGCCCGAACACTGCCATGAAATGGTGTCCTACATTCTGGACTCCCCCATGGAACAAACCATGGCGCTATCGGATTTCATCAGCAACCTGAGTGAGGGGAATCCACTCTTCGTGAGCGAGAGCCTCTCATACCTCCACAACGAAGACCTTCTATATATAGACGACGAGGGCCAATGGCGGTGGGATCTGGACAAGATCCACCAATCCCCCATGCCGACCACTGTGGTTGCCCTCTTCAGCTCCAAGATTCGAAAGCTTCCGCCGGAGCTGATATCGCTGCTCGAGTACTGCGCCTGTATGGGGAA
>JBMNNU010000291.1:0-4244 GCA_050942695.1 Chloroflexota bacterium | reverse complement strand
AAAACAGCAGCTTACCCGGACAGTGAGGGAAGCGAGCAGCTTAGCAAATATGTAGTGCGCGTTTCAGACTTCGGCGCTCAGAAAGACCATTTGACACTGGTCTACGATCTGGCCTCTTCGGACGGGACCCTCCGCCGGTATAACGCGGAGATGGAATTGAGATACATATTCCGGTATGAGGCGCAGTTGCTGTTGGACGAGGCAGGTTTCAGGCTTCGAGACGTTTTAGGGGACTATAACCTGGAAGAATACCAGGCTTCCAGCTCGAGATTGATATTGGTGGCAGAAAAGAGATGATCAAGGTAGGCATTCCGAGGGCGTTGCTGTACTATCAACAATACCCTTTATGGAGGACCTTTTTCGAAGAGTTGGGTGCGGAGACTGTAGTCTCCCCCAAGACTACGAGGGGGATCCTATCAGCAGGATCGGCGGTGGTGGTGGCCGAGACCTGTCTTCCCACCAAAATATTTTGCGGCCACTGCGCAGCTCTAGGCAACAGCGTGGACTTTATCTTTATTCCCAGCGTGAAAAGCGTGGAACCTAATGTCTACAACTGTTCCAAGTTCGTCGGTTTGCCGGACCTAGTGCGGCAAACTGGCAAAGAAATCGCCCCGGTAGTGGATATCGAGGTGGATGTGAATCAGGGATTGAGGAAGGTCAGGGACGAGCTGCACAGGGTGGGGAAAAGGTTCACAAGGCTTCCCTGGAAGATCGATAAGGCGCTGGACAGGGCTCTGACCGTCGATCAGCAGTATCAAGCGATCATGAGAAATGGTTTGACACCGCCCGAAGCGATCGAGCACCTGTTCCCGGACCAGAAATATACCCCATCCACAGTGAGGAGCAGTAGGAATACGCTCCTTGCAACGAGAGAGCTGGTTGTAGCTCTCATCGGCCACCCTTACAACATATACGACGAGTTCGTAAACCATAACCTGATAGGTCGACTCCTGGCGATGAATATCCGTTTGGTAACACCGGAGATGATATCGCTCGATGGGTTGAACGAAGGCATATCGTTGCTGGTGGGCAAACCCTATTTCACCTATGAAAGAGAGGTGATCGGGGCAGGCGGCTACTATCTGAAGGGCGGCGTGGACGGTATCATAAGCGTGGTAGCCTTTGGCTGCGGCCCCGATTCCCTCATGATTGACCTAGTCACCCGAGCGGCCAAGCGCCAGTACAAGAAACCGCTGATGAATATCACTATAGACGAACATACCGCTGAAGCGGGACTGGTGACCCGACTTGAGGCCTTCGTCGACATGCTACAGCGCCGAGCAGCCAAGCAGAGTAGCGGTCGGGTCTAGAGTTCTGAGTGCTGAGTGCTGAATCTTGCTACGCTGAGTCTTGCACTTGTAGTTTGTGCTTGATAGAAGAAACACGGAGTGAAGAGTGTGTGTATATCTGGGAATTGATGTAGGATCCGTAACTACCAAGATCGCAGCCCTGAACGAGCAAAATGAACTGGTGGCCAACTGTTACGGCAGGACGGAGGGAAAACCGGTTGTTGTTATTCAACGGCTGTTACGGGAACTTGTAGAGAAGCTTCCCGAGGGGGTAGAAATTGCCGGGGTTGGCACCACAGGTAGCGGCCGGTTGTTAGCCGGCGCCATGGTGGGAGCCGACGTGATAAAGAACGAGATCACCGCCCACGCCGTCGCTGCCTCTCACTACTTTCCTGATACCAGGACGATTCTTGAAATAGGAGGCCAGGACTCAAAGATCATTATTCTCCGAGACGGCATAGTGGTCGATTTCGCCATGAACACCGTCTGCGCTGCCGGGACTGGCTCTTTCCTGGATCAACAGGCTTTCAGGCTTAAGATAAAGATAGACGAGTTCGGCCCCATAGCGCTTCAATCGCGGTCACCTGTTCGGATCGCAGGGCGATGTACCGTCTTTGCCGAGTCTGATATGATCCATAAGCAGCAAATGGGGCATTCGGTCCCCGATATCCTGTATGGTCTCTGCGAAGCTCTCGCCAGGAATTATCTAAATAACCTTGGTTTGGGCAAGGAGATTCTCGCTCCAGTGGTATTCCAGGGAGGGGTTGCCGCAAACCAGGGGATGATCCGAGCATTCGAAGAGGCCCTAAAATGTGAAATCCTGGTGCCGAAGCACCACCATATAATGGGTGCCATCGGCGCTGCGCTTCTAGCCCATGAACACGCAGAGCTGTCCGATCGCCCCACATCGTTCCGTGGATTTGGCATTTCGGAGATGAGCTACAGTACCACTTCATTCGATTGTAAGGGGTGCTCGAACCGCTGCGAGATCGTGGAGATCAAAGCCGGGCACGAGATGCTCGCTCGCTGGGGCGGCCGCTGCGGCAAGTGGGACATGTAAGCAGGGAAGAGGGGATAAGGAGGTGTTAATTGATTGACGGTGTTGTCGTAAAGCCCCTTCGGGTTATCCCGGACGAGCGCGGTTTCCTGATGGAAATGCTTCGCAGCGACGATGAGGTCTTCGAAAAATTCGGCCAGGCTTATATCACCGCCTGCTACCCGGGGGTGGTTAAGGGCTGGCATTACCATAAGAAACAGACGGATCATTTTGTTTGTGTAAAAGGCATGGCCAAGGTGGTTCTATTCGATGGGAGGGAGGACTCCCCTACCTACCGCCAGGTACAGGAGTTTTTCATCGGTGAGAGGAACCCTGTGCTGCTTAAAATACCTCGGATGGTTATGCATGGGTTCAAGGCTGTCGGCACTGAGATGGCTATGATCATCAACTTCCCGACGGAGCTTTACAACTATAAAGAGCCGGACGAATATAGGATCCCCTGGGATTCTAACGATATACCTTACGATTGGAGTTTACATAACGGATAATGAAACTGCTCGTCAACGTCAAGATCAACGATCAGAAGATGGAAAAGCTGCGCCAGTTGAGTCCAAAGCTGGAAGTTGTCCGTGAGCTGGACAGCCAGCGAGCGCGTGAGGAGATGCGCGACGCGGAAATACTTTACGCCTTTAAGCTGCCCGGCCCCTTGGAAGAGGCGAAAAAGCTGAAATGGATTCAGCTCATCAGCTCTGGCGCCGAACACATCATGGATGCAGGGATAGGGGAAACCGATATCGTGGTGACGACCGCCTCGGGCATCCACGGGGCGGCTATGGTAGAGTACGCGCTCTGCACGATGGTGATGTTAGCCCGGCGGATTCCGATGATCCTTCGAGAGTCCCAGCAAAAACAGTGGAAGCCCGGTCGGCTGCGACTTTACTACGGTGATGAGCTGTGGGGGAAAACGCTGGGGATTCTTGGGCTGGGAGCCATTGGGCAGAGGGTAGCGACCGTTGCGAAAGCCCTCGGGATGCAGGTTCTTGGCCTGCGGCGCTCAGGGCAGGCAGGTGGTAAAGTTGAAGGGGTCGATAATATTTACAGCCCTGACGGCATCCTGGAGATGTTGCCCCAGTGCGATTTCGTTCTGATAGCGGTACCCTTTACTCGGGAGACCCGAAACATGATCGGGGAGAGGGAATTCAGGGCGATGAAACCCACTGCCCACATGATAAACGTTGCCAGAGGAGAAATCGTAGACGAAGCAGCGCTGTCCAAAGCGTTGCGAGAGGGATGGATAGCCGGGGCGGCCTTCGACGTGTTTGCCAAAGAGCCGCTGCCTCCGGAGAGCGAGTTGTGGGACATCCCCAACCTGATCATAACGCCTCACATGGCTGGAAACACGATTCCATATATGGACCGGGCGACGGAGCTATTCCAGGATAACCTGCGGCGCTACCTGGCCGGCGAGCCGTTGATCAACGTTTTGGATAAATCACTCGGCTACTAGGGTACAGGGCCCTGTGCCCTGTTCCCTGTCCCTGTGCCTCAACATTCTATACAGGCAATTGCCTGCAACGGGGGCACTGCAAAGCAGGGCAGGGCGCCCTGCACTACGTTCCGCACGGACTCAACTAAAAGGTTGAACGTATCATGAGTAGCTTTCTGGATAAGCTGCTGGGGAGCAGTCGGAAGAAAAATTCTCTGTTGTGCGTTGGGCTGGATGTGGACCCGGCAAAGGTACCCGAGCCGCTTCTCGGGCAGGACGACTGGGTGTACCGTTACAATCTGGGGATCATTGAGGCGACGTCCGACCTCGTGTGCGCCTATAAACTCAACCTGGCCTTTTACGAGGCTCTTGGGTTAGAAGGGTTAGAAGCCCTGTACAGGACGCTTAAGGCGATGCCTCCCGACGTCGTGGTCATCGGCGACGCGAAACGTGGGGACATCGGCCACACCGC
>JBMNNU010000292.1:0-4244 GCA_050942695.1 Chloroflexota bacterium | reverse complement strand
TGTATTCCCTAGGCCTGGGAAGATCTACCTTATACTCCGACCTCTTGCGCCCGGGCAGCTTTCCTTCCAGGGTGATGATACGATCTGCTAGGTAAACAGCCTCCTCGATGTTGTTGGTGACAAAGATTACTGTTCTCTTCTCCGTCTCCCAGATCCTTACCGTCTCCTTTTCCATCAGGTAGCGGGTCTGGGCATCCAACTGGCCGAAAGGCTCGTCCAGCAGCATCACCTTGGGGTTGTTCACGTAGGCGCGGGCGATTCCCACCCGTTGCTTCATCCCGCCGCTCAGTTGATGGGGAAACGCCTTCTCGAAACCCGTTAGCCCTACCAGGTTGATGTAGTGCTGAGCCAGCTCCTGCCGTTCCTTCTTCGGCACCCCTCGCAGCTTGGGGCCCATCTCCACGTTCCCCATCACGGTTTTCCATGGGAACAGGGTGTATCTTTGGAAGACCAATCCCCTATCCGGGCCCGGCCCCGTCACCTGCTTTCCATCGAGCAACACCTGCCCTGTAGTAGGGGTCTCAAGGCCGGCGATGATCCTAAGTAAGGTGCTCTTGCCCGATTGCCCCGGCCCCAAGATCACGACGAACTCGTTCTCCGCTACCGATAGGTCGATGGTATCCAGGACGTGGATCTTGTGTATCTGCTTTTGGATAAAAACCTTGCTGATTCCCTCGCAGACGATCTTCATCTGGCTGTTCGTCGTCATTGTATCTCCCTCTTCCAGGGGCATATCCACTTCTCCAGCCAACCCACCGATATGGCTATTGCCCACGCCGTCAAGGCAATAATTACCATTCCGCCGATGATTTGAGCTGGTCTGGAGAGGTTCATACCCGCCATGATGATGAAGCCCATCCCCTCCCTGGCGCCGACCAGCTCTGCGGCAAGAACGCAGGTCCAGGCCATACTCAGGGAGATCTGTATGCCGGCGAAGATGGCCGGAAAAGCGGCAGGCAACGTAACGTTGAATGCCTCCTGGCGTCGATTCGCGCCAAGCATTCGGATGGCATCGTACAGCTCTGGGTCCACCAGTCGAATACCGTTGTAGGAGTTGATCACGCAGGGGACGATAGCGCCGATCAATATGATGAAGACCTTCGAGGTCTCGCCTATGCCAAACCACAGTATGGCGATGGATATCCAGGAGATGGGCGGCATAGGTTTGAGGAGATCGAAGATTGGTTTCACGATTGCATTGATGTAAGGGTTCAAAGCCATAGATAGCCCCAACGGTACCCCGATCACCACTCCGATGGCGAATCCGATCAGCACACGTTGTAAGCTAGCCCATAGGTGCTCCGGGAGTGTTTTCCCCGCCAGGGGGTCAACCATCATCAATCCTATCCGCTCAACTACCTCAAGCGGCCTTGGTGTGAAGGTGCCTAAAACCTGATGAACCGCGATCAAATCCCATAGCAGTAGGAATGATGCCAGAGATATGACGTATAGCACATACCGGTTCAGCAGAACGCTCTTCAAAAAGCGACCCAACCCCGGGCGTTGGCTTACCGCAACCTGGCTCGTCCCAATTTGAATGCTGTTGTCCAACGATCCTACCTCCTTATACCGGCTAGGAGGCGCTTTTCGACGTAATCGACAACGACGCCAACCGCCACTCCTGTCAATCCCACCAGCAGCATCCCCAGCACCACCATCTCAGGTAGCCCTAGGCGGCGCCCCATGGTGATCAAGAAACCGAGTCCCGCATCCGCGGCAATGAGTTCGGCCGCCACGAGAGCAGTCCAGGCGGTCGCCAGGGCGATCTGCAGCCCTCCGAACACCATAGGTAGGGCTGAAGGCACGCAGATGTCCTTGAATATCTGCCAGTCGGAGGCTCCATAAGTACGCGCCATCTGGATCAGCGTGGGGTTGGACATCTTCACCCCGACGTAGGAGTTGATGACGCATGGAACGAGGCCTGAAGCCCAAATAATGAACACCTTTCCTGTCAAACCGATCCCAAACCAGAAGATGGCCAGAGGGATCCAAGCAACAGGCGGTATAGGCCGGATCATTTCGAAAATCGGCCGCGCCAACCCTTCGGCAACAACAAACCACCCCATCAAGAGTCCGAGTGGAATACCAATAGCCAGGGCTAAAAGGTAGGCAGTTAACGCCTCCTGGAGGCTTACGGCGATATGGACGCCCAGCACGGCGCCGTCAGGGTTTGCCTGGGTGATCTTGTCGAAGAACAACCACACGATCTGTGATGGTGCAGCCAGCAGGGCTTTGGGAACGATCCCGACGGCCACGATCATCTCCCACACACCGAAGAAGGCGATCACACTGATGTAGGGTAAGATTCGGAGAATCGGCGATTGCGCCTCGACGGTTGGGGCCGATGCGTCGGCACCACGTGTAGCTACGGCCATCCTCAACCCCCTAATAGAGTCGTAGGGGCGGGTTTGCGATTTAGGCAGACCCACCCCCCCTTGATCTGCTACTTGACCAGCTTGAGGAACTTGTCGGTGATGAAGCCGCTCTTCATCACCTTCTCGCTCTCCTCAGGTGTGAACCGACCGTTCGTGGTGAAGAAATCGACCATGCCCTGCATCCACTGCTGGGCTTCGCTTGTGCCCTTGGAGGCGTCGAAGAGAGCCAACTGCTCCTGCAGGTTGAAGACGGGGTGAGTCTTGATCTCCTCTTCAGCGTACTCTTTGGTGATATCCAGGCCACCCCACTCCTTCATGAACTTCTGGTAGTCGGCTGCCAGATTCACGCCTTCCTTCTGCATCAGGTCGACGCCGCGCATGAAGACCTTGAGGAACTTCGCCACTTGCTCGGGATTGGACTCGGCGAACTCCTTGTCTGCTACCAGGCACAACGGTATCTTGGCATCTACCATGAAGCCATCGCAGACTACCTTCCAGCCTTTGCTTGCGCCGGTGCCGGTATGAGGTGCCCAAACAGCTACGACGTCTCCTATGCCTGAGTCGAAGGCGGCAACGCACTGCGGCGGGTCCATGTTCTTGATAACCACGTCGCTATCCTTCAGGCCCAAGGCGTTCAGCCAACCGGATACGGCGTAGTGCGCAGAGGACACGGTCGTCGTCAGGATCGTCTTGCCTTTCACTAGCTCAGCCGAGCCGTAGACATCCGGGTACTTCGGGTTGGAGCCTGTTACACTGAGGATCGGGCTATCCGGGCGCACCATGACCTGGTTCACCAATGACTCTTCGGTGCCCATGCCGATCATATACGCCCCGTGGCGTAGAGCTCCGACCAACGTCGGCACGCCACCTGAAGCCCCCACCACCCACTGCTTTGCCGGCAGGGCTTCCATCTCTGCCATGCCGGACTCGAAGTAGTGGAGCTTCAATTCGATACCCTCGGCTTTGTCCCATCCCTCCTGGGTGGCTTTCCAGGCGATGTAGGTCTCGAATTCGGGCATCCAGCACGAATCGATGGTGACGATTTTCTCTGGGGCTGCGGACGCAGGTTGAGCAGCCTTATCAGCCGGTGCTGCAGTAGGTGCTGCTTCCCCGGGGGCGGCAGCAGCAGGTTGGGTGGTAGGGGTCGGCGCAGGCGCTGCCGAGCCGCAGGCTAGAGTCCCAAAGGTAACCAACAACATCGCCATGGTAAAGGTCACTAGCTTGATCGCAGTGCTGTGTTTGCGTACCAAGTTATCCTCCTTTTCTTCTTGGAACTACTGCCAAGATAAAGGTCCAGGGTATTACCGGCTCGTTGTGTTTACTTTCATGGGATGCTCGCGGTCCTATCCTCTCCTCTCCCTCCTTTCGTCCTCCCATCCATCAGGAGTTAAACTCTATTATCTTATCTCCTACCACCACCGGATAAGGTCGGTTACCCTTTTCCGGATCTCGACGAACTCCGGATCCGCGAAGTTCCTGGGCCGCGGCAGATCTACCTTCACCTCGGCCTTGATCTTGGTGGGCTTGTTGGTTAGAACCAGTATCCGCTCGGCTACGTACACTGCCTCCTCAATGTTGTGAGTCACGAAGATAACGGTGCTCTTCAACTCCTGCCAGATTCGGATGAGCTCGTCCTCCAGGTAGCAGCGGAGTTTCACGTCCAACTGGCCGTACGGCTCATCCATCAGCAGCAGGTCGGGTTTGGCTGCGAAGGCTCTGGCTACGGCAACCCGCTGCTCCATACTGGCCGATATCTGGTTGGGGTAGAGGTTGGCGCTGTCTGTGAGCCCTACGAGCTTCAGGATCTGATCCAGCCGCTTCTCCCTCTCCTCCTTGGGGACTTTCTTAACCTCCATCCCGTAGGCGATG
>JBMNNU010000290.1:0-4261 GCA_050942695.1 Chloroflexota bacterium | reverse complement strand
GGGAAAGCGCACGAGAACCTCCAGCATCTAAAGTTGTTTCTTCACCTCTATGATGCCAGATTTCTCGGCGCTTTCTCTTCCCTACTCCCATCGTTTCATACCATATCTTTACCTACCCCTGTGAGCTCTCCCTGTGGGGGAGGGGCCGGGGGTGGGGTCCGCCTCCCCGCCTCCCCGTCCCCGCGCCTCCCTGTCCCTACACTTTATTGCCGTTGGGGGAGGCGCCGTTGCCAAGCTCCTTAGATACGGCGGCGGTTCCCCGCACCATGGAGACCTTGCCGGTCCTGACCATCTCTTTGATCCCGTAGCTCCTGAGCATGGTTATCAGCGACTCTATCTTGTTCTCAGTGCCAACCGCCTCTATCATCAAAGAGTTGGGGGCTACGTCTACGACGTTGGCCCGGAATATGTTGGCGATCTGCACGATCTCCGTTCGGGAGGCGGGCTTAGCCGAAACCCGGATCAAGGCCAGTTCGCGGTCTACCGTCGGGTCCTCGGATACGTCGCTGACCTTCCGCACGTTGATCAGCTTGTACAACTGCTTGGTTACCTGCTCTACGGTACTGGCAGACCCCTCCACCACCAGGGTCATCCTTGATATGCCCGGGGTTTCGGTATGGCCAACCGCCAGGCTCTCTATGTTGAAATTGCGGCGCCGGAACAGGCTCACCACCCGGGTCAGGACGCCGGGGCGATCCTCCATCAACGCAACCAGTGTGTGCTTCATCCGATCATCACCTCCCCCAGAGATCGTCCGGGCTTCACCATGGGATAAACGTTCACGTCGGTCTCCACCTGGAAGTCGATCAGCACTGGCCCCTGAATAGCCCTCGCCTTCTCGATGGCCGGCATCACCTCCTCGTTTCTGGTAGCTCGCAGACCGGCGATGCCGTAGGCATCGGCCAGCTTCACCCAATCGGGTCCGGTGAGCGGTGTTGCCACGAAGTTCTTTTCGAAGAAGAGATACTGTAGCTGCCGGACCATGCCCAGGCAGAAGTTGTTTATCAGGGCGATCTTGATATTCACGTTCTCTTGAATGGCGGTGGCCAACTCCTGCATGTTCATCTGCAGGCCGCCATCCCCAATGACCACCCAAACCTCCTTCTCTGGCCTGGCCATCTTGACCCCTATGGAGGCCGGCAGAGCGAAGCCCATAGTGCCCATGCCTCCCGAGGTGATGAAGCTGTAGGGCTCGTTGTACCAGTAAAGCTGCGCAGCCCACATCTGGTGCTGCCCCACGTCGGCCACGATGATCGCATCGCCCTTCGTTGCTTCGTAAATGGCCTTGATCGGCATCTGAGGCAGCAGCTTGTCCGACACCGGCACTTCAGTAGCAGGATGCTTAGCTCGCCAGGTGCAGATCTGGTCGATCCACTCAGGGTGGGTGGTGGGCCGTAATTCCCGATTCAAACACTCCAGAACCGATCTCACATCCCCCACGATCGGCACCGTAACCCTAACGCTCTTGCCTATCTCGGCGGGATCTATATCGATGTGGATCACCTTGGCTTCGGGAGCGAACTCCTCCACCTTGCCAGTCACCCGGTCGTCAAACCTGGCGCCAATAGCTATGATCAGGTCGCTCTCGTGGACGGCGTAGTTGGCGTATGCCATACCGTGGAGCCCCACAAGCCCGAAGGAGAGGGGGTGCGACTCCGGAAAACCTCCGATCCCCAGAAGCGTGGTGATCACAGGGGTACCGGTAATCTCAGCCAGTTGGAGCAGTTCCTTTTCTGCTCGGGAGATCAGCACTCCCTGGCCGGCTACTATCACCGGCTTTTTCGCCTCGTTTATCAGGGCTGCTGCTCTCTTGATCTGGAGCGCATTCCCCCGGATCGTGGGGTTGTAGCCCGGCAGAGTCACGCTCTTGGGATAGGTGAAGTTAGTTTCTGCAAACAGCACATCTTTGGGAATGTCCACCAGAACGGGTCCGGGGCGCCCCGTTCGAGCTAGGTAGAAGGCTTCCTTCATGACCTGAGGTAGCTCTCGGACATTCTCCACAAGGTAGTTGTGCTTTGTGATGGGGAGTGTAATACCGGTGATATCGCACTCCTGGAAGACGTCCTTGCCGATTAGCGAGGTAGGGACGTTGGCGGTGATAGCCACTACAGGGGAAGAATCCAGATAAGCGGCGGCTATTCCGGGCACGAGATTGAGAGCGCCGGGGCCAGAGGTAGCGCAGCAGACACCCACATCTCGAGATGCTCGGGCATAGCCATCCGCCATGTGACTCGCACCCTGCTCGTGGCGTACCAGTACGTGATGGAGGGGGAACTCGGGTAATACATCATAGAATGGGGTTATGGTGCCGCCGGGGATCCCGAAAAGTACCTTGACCCCTTCTTCGACTAAGCTCTGCGCGACGATCCTTGCTCCATTCAGCTTCACTTTAATTCTCCCTTTCAACACGCTGGTATCGGATAAAAAAATCCCGCCCCAAATAGGGACGGAAATCCCGCGGTACCACCCTGTTTGATGCAGCACGACACGACCAACATGGGTTAAAAAAAATCCCGCCCCAATGGGACGAGATTCCAGGGTATCTCGTGGTACCACCCATGTTGATGCGAGCGTAGCTCAGCATCCACTCTGCGGAGTATAACAGCTCCGTGGCCTGGCTAAGGACTAGTGGCGCGCGGCCTTCGTCGCGCCGCGCCGTTCGCCCTAGCTGCTCCGGGGCGAGTTCGAGCAGCGCATCCGTATCGGGCTTCCACCTACCCCCGACTCTCTGGACTTCAACACAACTCTACTACTCCCCATCAACGCACAAAAAATATTACCGATATTAAAGGTGACTCTATCACAGTGCAGTTCGCCATGTCAATATTTTTTTAACAAAGATCGACATCTTTTTTCGAGTAGGCGTTCCGATCATACAAGCTGTTTACTTCGTCCATCCTGAGGCGATCCCCAACTGGCCGATGCGGCGGACAGGTGGGCTAATGCCAACCGCTCCGTCTACGAAGCGCTGGGCCAGATCGAGGAGATGTGGCAACTCATCAGAACCACTGCGGTGGAGCACTAGTAACCAGCGGCTGTTTTTCAGTTGATGAGATCCACTTTTGTGCCCACGTTGGCGCTGATAGCCTTGTCGTACACGAGCTTCGCCACGGCCATGTCCTCGATGGCGATGCCGACCGATTTGTAAACGGTGATCTGGTCAGGGGATGTGCGGCCCGGTTTCGCCCCATTCAGCACCTCACCGATTTCATCGGAGACCTGCTCGGGCTTGACCAACCCTTCGGCGACGGGAATCATCAGGTCGCCAGCCTCCGTGAGGGCGGCTTCCCTGGAATCCACCACCACCCGAGCTTTGGCGATAACCTCTCCGGCAATCTCCCGAGTATCGGGAGAATGCGACCCAACCCCGTTGATGTGTGCACCCGGTTTGAGCCATGGGTACTCTACGACGGGGGTCCTGGATGTGCTGGTAGTCACAACCAGGTCGGCACCCCGTATCGCATCCTCGGGTGAGCCAACCACTTCGATGATCGCAGAGGTGGTAGGCTGCATATCCTGCCGGAATAATTCGGCCTTGTCCCTTGTTACGTCAAATACCCTCACCTTCTGGAGCGGGCGGATAGAAGTCATCGCCACCAGATGGTGCCTGCACTGTACGCCCGCGCCAATCAGCGCCAGCTCGTTTGCATCCTGTCTCGCCAAAATATCCGTCGCTACCCCTGAGGCGGCCGCCGTCCTCACGCCAGTGAGATATCCGGCCTCCATTACAGAAAGAGGCGCCCCGGTCGTCGGGTCGAGCAGCAGGATAACGCCGAGAACAGCGGGGAGTCCTGTACCAGCGTTCTTCTTGTACACTGTAACCGACTTCAATCCCATGGCCTCGCAGCTATACAGGTAGGCAGGCATGATCCCGAACCAGCCCTCGTGCTGAGGGGCTAGGATCACGCTGCGAACCGGCATGGCCGCCGCTCCCTTGGAGAACTCCCCGAAGGCTTGCTTGAGAGTATCAATCGCTTCCGGCATAGTGATCAGCCCTTTGATGTCGTTGCGAGAGAGCATTAGAACCATTGGAAAAACTCCTTACCCTCACCCCGACCCTCTCCCAAAGGGAGAGGGAGAATTTGTTTGGAGGCGCCCCACCCCCCCCCAGTCCGCCTCTTATGCTCCCCTCTCCCTGTGGGGGAGGGGCCGCTCACAGGGGTAGGTAAAGATATGGTATGAAACGATGGGAGTAGGGAAGAGAAAGCGCCGAGAAATCTGGCATCATAGAGGTGAAGAAACAACTTTAGATGCTGGAGGT
>JBMNNU010000289.1:0-4264 GCA_050942695.1 Chloroflexota bacterium | reverse complement strand
TTACCGGAGAGCTGCTAAGCTCCGCCCTGATGACAAGAAAACGCTCGAAGGGCTTCTGGATGCCCTTGATCGGGGTGAGCCCCCGCTACCCATTGCGGAAACAAGGCCAGCGCAGTGGTCTATACAGCCTGCTATTGAAGACCGACCCTACGTGCAGGCAGTTTGACTCCACTGCTCGCTTCTATTAGCCGGCTTCATGCCTGGAGCATTCTCCAGGCATGAAGCCGCCTGAGGTGCGCGGCTCCTCGTAGGGTTCACCGGGTACTCACTAATCGACCAATGGCGGCCCTCCGTACTTAACCCCAAAAACCTCCTGGTAGAAGGCATCTGCTTCAGCAGCTATGTCGGCGTTCTCAAACCTTTCAGGATACAGCTTGCTTGCCAACCATTCGATGCAAAAAAGCGCTCGCGGCGAGGAGTAGTCCCAACCGGCCTCGGGCAGGGAATAGACCTTTTTGTTCTTTACCGCCGAGACCCTGGCCAGCTTGGCATCATTGAGCACATCATCCACCGAAGTCCCGTTCAACAGTACGATCACCTGTGGGTCCCATAGCAGGAGCTGCTCTGGTGATACTTCCGGCAACCAACCCTCTAAGTCTTCAGCCACGTTCACCCCGCCCGCTGCAACGATTTGCGAATGCTCGAAGGTATCTCCACCGTATGCATGGTAGACATCGTGGCCTCCATAGAACACTCGTACCTTCTGGCTCTCCGGTACGTCTTTGACCTTGTCGGCAACGAAATTCAGCTTGTCCTGGAGATACTTGATAAGCTCTTCGGCGCGGCTCTCAGCCCCAACCACCTTGGCAGTGATGCGGATGTCGTTCATGTAATCTTCAAGAGTCTCGAAGTGGGCAATTACAACCGGGATAGTCGTCTGCTTCTTAATCGCATCGGCCTGCTTGATCCGTCCGAACCCGCCATGCAACACCACGTCTGGGTCGATGCGGAGTAACTCCTCTAGGTTGACGTCGCGGCTCACCGGACAGTCTCGGTTCTTCAGGTCGGGATGAACACTGGTTATGAATTCACCGTAGCCACCGCCTGCCTTCACCATCTCGTCCACCGCTACAATTTTCGCCTCCTGACCCAGTGCACAGATGATCTCGGTGATCCCCGAACGCAGCGACGCTATCCTCTTTGGATTAGCGGGTATGGTGACATTGCTGCCCAGGGAATCGACAATTGTGGTTTGCTGCTGGTTGCTAGCCCCAGCCGATCCGTAAGGTATGCCGTAGAACTGGGTGTAGAAAGCATTGGCCTCGGCGTCGATATCGATATCTTCAAACTTGTCTGGATATAGTTGTTTGGCGACCCAAAGCTCGCCTAAAATCGAATCGGCCACCGGAGTATCCCAGGCTACAGTGTACTCCGGCATCAGGTACACCCGCTTATTCTTAACCGCATCAACACTCTGCCACTTCGTGTCAGATATGATGTCCTCGGGCTTGTCCGCGCAATATGGCGGTACTATGATCACCTGGGGGTTCCAGGCCAGTATCTGCTCAATGGAGACATCTCCATTACCCCCCGTAATGGACTCGCCCACGTTTATCCCGCCGGCACCAGTAATCATGAAGTGTTGGTATCTGTCTTTTCCGGCAGCGCTCAACTTCCCGACCTTGGTCGGTATCAACACCTTGACCCGCTCACCCTCGGGAATCCCCTTGACACGGTCGGCGATTACCTTCCTTTTCTCGTCGAAATAAGACAGCATGGCATCGGCCTCGGCCTGCTTGCCGATGCAATTACTTATAAGCTTGATCCCTTCCTTTAACTTGTCGGGGCTTTCCAGGTTCACACCGATCACAGGTAGTTTGGCGCCCTCTAAGGCTTTCCGCGCATCGCCGGATGCCCCGATAACGATATCCGGCTCGAGAGATACCACCGTCTCTACGTTTACTTCCCAGGGCATGCCAACTGTGGTTATCTTGGTGATGTTGGGATCAGCCTGCTGCAGTATCTTGTTGTTCGGGCTATTGGAATCTATGCCTACGAGTTTGCTTTGTCCGCGAAGCGAGTAGACGATCAACGTCGACATCGGGTACACGCTAACGATCCTCTGGGGATCGCGCGGTATCGTTACCGAGGCGCCTGTCTGGTCCGTAACGGTGACAGTCTGCGACTGGGTAGCAGTCGGTTTACCTGCAGCGGCTTGGGCAACCGTCGGAACCGGGGCGGTAGGCACTGATTGCGTTACGGCAGGTGAACCCTTAGGGCTCTCGGCCGAAGGTTGCTGAGCGCCAGCGCAACCAAAGGCCAACAATCCCAGCATTACGGCTGTTAGTATCAGTAAGGAAAAACCGTGGGATCGAATTTTCATTTCTCATCCTCCATAAGATATAGCGAAAAAGGTAGTGGACTATCTCAGAGCATTGCCTCGAAAGACTGCCATGCTACCGTAATGTCGCATGTAGCAGCAGTAGCATTCCATCGAGATGTCAGCCCCAAAGCTAGCGTGGTTGAATATGCTCCGATTTCCTACCGCTAGGCTGGTCCGTTCCGCGACTCGGCGTCCGAGGGTACCGGCAGGCAAGCGATGGAACCGACCAGAATATGGATAAGGCCGGTAGTCTTGGAGCCAGTAGCGGTTGCTGAGAGACTGTTCGTAGCTGTTGTACGGTATGCCCGTGCTCAATGTCAGATACTGCTCCCACGGAGCTTGGTAGACCAGTTCGCCGCTGCGGTTTCGGCAGTTGCTTGCTGGATAGGGAAAACGATCAAACCCAACCCCTTCCAGCACTATTAGAGCTACTTTCTTTCCCCCTGCAAGAGCCTTAGCGATGGTGGGCGCCACATCTACGATGCTCTGTGGACGTTCCAAGGTGGTATAAACTGGAATGGAATCGCTTAGACCGGTTGTGCGATACTGTTGGCGTCCCAGGGATCCCAAGCCTCGGAACACCACGCCTGGGTTAGCTATCGCTACGTAATCGCCTGTGTTCTCTGCAAAATGCTCCGAATATCCCTCTACGAGACTGCCGAGGTACTCTTCCTTGGTCAGCACCCTGGACAGCTCTTTCAACACCTTCAGCCTAGCCGGATCAGCCCTCTCTATGGCATCGGCCTGTATCTGAGCGTATTTGCCACCTGACAGAGTGAAGGAATCGCTCGAGCCCAGAATGCCTTCCAGGTCTACGTTGTGCTGGATATCCTCGATATCTCCACAACCCCAAATAAACGGTTCGTAACCGGTTTCTGCCAGAAATCGGTCGACGCAGGAAAATAGCTTCTCAAATGCCGGGCTTGGGTCTTCCGGTTGATTGACCGCGCAAAAGAGAGCCTGGGCAAAATCCAATACCACGAGATCGGAAGGGTAGATATCCAGTAGCTCAAGGGCTACTTCAGCAACCCAAGAATCGGACTCAGGCTTGGAATCCCCTGGATAGGGATAGCTGGCCGCTATTTCTGCAACCGCGTCAATCAACGACGAACGACGAGCCACCGTTTCCCCGCTCTTAAAGTCGAACAGCTTTTGTTGCCCTTGAGTATCCAGCAACCCAAGTACTTCTTCCTCGGTATCCTCGGCTTCACCTAGGGGATACGAGCAGGAATTCTGGAAGCCAGGAAAAACAAGGGAACACTCGCCTACTACAGAGACTTCAGTACCGCAATATGGGCAACTACTTGCATCCAACTCGTAGCTCACCAGCTTTGACCCACAACCGCCGGTATTGATCCGCCTGATTAGAGTGGCTTTGCATTGAGGGCAGCAGGTATCCAACCATTCCGAGCCCACGAGATTGCCGATAAAGACGTGGTTCAGATAACCGCGAGCCATCTCTTGTATAGCCTTTAGGTCATTAACGTTGGTAGGTCTTTCATCAGACATCCGATATTCGGGTAGAAGCCTGAAGATATGCCACGGAATATCTCGGCTGATACTGCTGAGAAACTTCGCGATAAGAGTTGGCTCATCTCGCTCCAATTCGTAGCTTATGGGAGTAGTCACCTCCACGTGTACCCCCTTTTCGTGGAATAGAGCGATGTTGCGCAACACGGGCTTAACGCTAGGTACGCGACATATCCGCTGGTAGTAGCTATCGGAGATGGACTTGAGGCTTACATTGACGAAATCCACGTTAGCTGCCAATTTGAGAGCAGCCTCGTGCGTAAAATAGCCATTAGTCGCACAACCAACACCCATACCGTTATCTCTGCCCAATTCGGCCAACTCAAGGAAAAACGGAAAGGATACTGCCGGTTCGTTGAGCGTAAACGCTATGTTGCGACAACTTTCTCGCAGAGCTTTTTCAACCAACTC
>JBMNNU010000288.1:0-4265 GCA_050942695.1 Chloroflexota bacterium | reverse complement strand
AAGGCCGGCCCTTCAGGGCCGCGACGGATACGTACGGTTTAATCGGCAATGATCATAAGGTTGCGGCTAAATTATTAGGAGGCTCTCCAGCACGAGGACGGCGAGCGGGCCGCCCGCGCTCCCGGCATGAGGGGGTGAGCCCCAAATTACAGGGAAAATCGCTGGTTTCGGCGCCTGGCCATAAATGGACCAGGCTGAGACGCTAAAGGGCGCTTTAGCGCCCTCTTGATAGGTGTAGGGGAATGCCGATACCCAACGTTACCGGTTCAATGCCAGGCAGCAGGGGACAAGCCACCTGCCCTACGGTACGGTGCCCAGCCCGGTTTACCGGGTTTTAGCGTCTCAGACCGCTGCTTGAGCGGCGGGCGACGGACATAAAATCGAGCGTGGAAATGTGGGCCGCGCTCCCGGCATGAGGAGGAAGGGGATAAACCCCTTCCCTACGCTAGAATATACGAGGTGTGCTAGTGAACGATGCGGCATCGGGTAGCGATGCTCATCCCAGGCATCGCGCTCTCGAGATGCCCCATACTCTTCGGTACCTTGGGCGAATGCGAGATGATCGGACCTTTCGCGTCGTCATCCTGGCGCTAACGATCGGTATCCTTGGCGGTTTCGCCGGAATTGCCCTTAGATTACTGCTCTCCTTCTTTCACGAGCTATTCTTCGTACACGCTGCGTCGTTGCTCTCCTTTCTCGGCCCCTACTACGTTTTGATTCTCCCGTCGGTTGGAGGCTTGATTGTCGGGTTCATGGTCGTCTTCCTAGCCAGGGAGGCCAGGGGCGCTGGCGTATCCGATGTAGTGTTGGCGGTGCTGTTTCGAGGTAGCAGGATGAGACCTCGGGTTGCCGGGGTTAAGGTGGTGGCTACCTCGGTGGTAATCGGGTCCGGGGGGTCAGGAGGCATCGAAGGGCCGATCATCCAGATCGGCAGCGCTATCGGCTCCTCAGTGGGGCAGTGGCTGAAGTTTACGGAGGAGGACACCAGGATAGCGCTGGCCTCAGGCGCCGCCGCCGGCATCGCCGCCACCTTCAACACCCCCCTTGCCGGGGTGTTCTTCGCCCTCGAGGTGATCCTGATCGACTTCAGCAGCCGCTCCTTCGGTATGGTCGTAATGTCCTCTGTTGCTGCCAACGTGGTGGCCAGATTGACGCTAGGCAACGATCCCATTTTCGTGGTACCCCAGTATGCCATGGTCCATCCGGGCGAACTGCTTCTTTACCTGCTGCTGGGAGGGGCAGCAGCCGTCGTTGGGGTGGCATTTACCACCTGTCTGGACCACGTAGAAGCGGTTTTCGCCAACTGGAAATTCCCTGACTACCTGAAACCGGCCTTGGGTGGATTCATCGTTGGCGTTATCGGGCTATTCCTGCCCCAGGTATTCGGGCTGGGTTACGAAACCATTAACGATGCCGCAGCAGGCCGGCTTCCATTTGTTCTCCTGGTGGCTCTGGTCGTGGCCAAGCTGGTGGCGACTTCTGTCACCGTGGGGTCGGGTGCTTCGGGCGGCGTAATCGGTCCCTCCCTTTACTTAGGGGGCATGTTAGGAGGGGCTACCGGCATACTGTTCAATACCGTTTTCCCCCAGGGTACTGCTCCCTCCGGAGCCTATGCAATGGTGGGGATGGCGGCTGTCTTCTCCGCTACAGCCCACGCCCCCATGACGGCTATCTTCACCCTGTTCGAGCTAACCAACGACTACAAGATCATGTTGCCTTTGATGGTCTCCTGCGTCACGAGCGCGTATTTGGCCTACCGGATCACCCCACACACCATCTATAGCGTGGGGCTGATACGCCGGGGCATCGACGTCCAGAAGGGAAGGGTCAGCCTCCCGTTGCAACCCGGTACCATATTCCTGGACCTGCTGGTGTCTCACCATTCCCCCGTCGCCGGGAAGCGCGTAAAGGATCTGGATTTGCCCACGGATTGCATCCTGGTTTCGGTGCGGCGTAGGAGCCATTCTCTGATACCCCGCGGTAACACCCTTATCAAACAGGGGGACAGGGTGGTGATTGTCAGCACCCCCGAGAACGAGGAATTGCTGCGCAGCCTGATTGAAGTCGCTCCGTAACAGCGGTGGCCCTGCCTGACTTACGTCAACATTGTAGGGGCACGGCATGGTTCACGGCACGAGTCACAATGTAGCGTCAGGCCTTGTGCCTGACGTGGTACCTCGTCGGGGACAAGCCCCGACGCTACAGCATTGGACTGTTACACGATCTGGCTGGCTGTGTGAACCATCCCAGGGGCACATGGCCGCGCTCCCGGCGTGGATTGCCGTAGGCAACTCAACAGAACCGCTGTGGCTGAGTATCAGCTTCTGGCGTGGAGAACAACAGGCTCTTTGCTTCCTCCAGCACCTGCTCCACAGTGACCCTGGCCAGGCATCGATGGTCGATGGGGCATTCCCAGTAGCCGCAGGGATTGCATTCGACCTTGTGGTAGATCATTCTGTGGTTGACCCGATCCAAGGGCGCCCATCGATAGGGGTTGGCCGGGCCGAAGAGCCGCAGGCTTCGCGGGGCTACGGCTGCCGCTAATTGAGCGGGGCCGCTGTCGTTTCCGATGAAGAGATCCGCATAGTGAAGGAGAGCGGCAAGACCACCAAGGGAGAGGCGTCCGGCTAGATTGAACGTGGGAACCCCCGACATCTCTCGCACGGTGTCCACGAGTGCTTTCTCCGCAGTGCCTCCGGTCAGGAGAAGTGTGGCCTTTAAGTCGTGATAGGCGTAGCGCGCCAACTCCGCGAAACGGACCGCCGGCCACTCCCTCGCGGGTGCGCGCGCACCTGGGTGGATCACCAACAGAGGCCTTTGCCCCAGCAGCTTTGCCAGCCCTCGCACGGACTCCAACTCCTTGATGTCTGTTGGTAGGATAGGGAACTCCAGTTGAGTCCCATCCCGCGGAATCCCCAGGGCTTCGATCAGCCGGATCACGCGCAATACCTCCGGCTCATCGTCTCGCATCTCCAGCCTTAGGGAAAAGGCACCTCCCAACTGGGCATCGCGACAGTAACCGGCTGTAAAGCGCCCCTTTAGATCCAGGGCGAGGCTGGCCGCCCAGGGTTCGTCGCCTTGAAGCTGGAGGACGAGGTCGTAGCTGCTTTGCTCGGCCGCTTGGGGCTCTTGCTCTGCTCCTGCAGGTGGGGGCTGAGCCGTTTTGGCCGATGGGGTTTTTGAAGAGTAAAAACCTTTGTAATCCAACACCGTATCTATGTATCGAAATCGCCTTGGAAGATCGAAGGCCCATCGTTGTCCGATGAGGGTGATCTCCGCCCCTGGGAATCCCTTTTTCAGCGCCCTTATGCCGGGTATTGCCAGGAGAATATCGCCCACTTGGCCGGGTCTCACCACTGCGATCCTACGGACATATTTGGGGTCCTGAGTCCTGAGTGCTGAGTCCTGTGTGCTGGGTGCTGACTGCTCGTGTTCGCTCATGCGGCCTTCGCGCTCCGGAGCTGTAGCTCCTCCCAAGCCTCTTCTCTAGCGTCGCGATAGCCCCACTCCTTGATATCTAATGAATAGGTGCCGATCCCGTCTAGGAGGAAGCCTCGACACAGCTTCCCGCCCGTCCATGGTTCTCGCCGCGTCTCTTGAAAGCTGGACAGCAGTTGATCCAGCACCCATCCGGGGATGATGTCTCGATGGGAGGGGTAAACGTATCGGAACAAAACCAGGTGAGAAAGCAGCACCTCCCAGTGCTCTTCGAACCGCATCAGCAGGCGGGACCAATCCAATTGCCCCTTTACCGCCACTAGCAGGTGATAGATGTCGGCTGCGTCGTAGCGCTCCCGGCTCGCAACGAACGCCTTGGAGTAGATCATCTCTTCGGGTGGCGCGATCCAGCTTTTTTCACCCAGTACGATGCCCGGCCGAGCCTCTTCGATGAAGGCGCGGTCGACGTACTGTAGCCAGTTGCCCATACCGAATACCAGGTCAACCTTGTTGGGCTCCAGGATTGCCTCCGCCAACCATTGAGGGTGGCGTATACGGGTTGAGAATCCGGATGAGGCGAGCACGCCCATAGCCCAGTCTAGATGCTCGGGGAGAACGAAGAGATCCAGGTCTTTGGCAACTCGCCAGAAGCCGCTGTACCAGTGGAGCGCCAGAGCGCCGCCGATGCTGTATGGGACTCGAGCTTTGTTCATCGCCCGCAGCGCTCTCTGAAAAGCCGCACGGGTCGTTTCGCTCATGGGGTATTCGGTGGGGGCTGAACGACCTCCCCGCCATTCTCGCATCCCCTTTTTAACCATTTCTCGCCT
>JBMNNU010000287.1:0-4268 GCA_050942695.1 Chloroflexota bacterium | reverse complement strand
AGCTCCAGTAAGAGGTGATTACCGAGGGTACGTAGTTGCCGGGGCCGAATTTCTGCTGGTACTCGGCTTGTAGATCCCTGAGGCCCTTCACCTCGCCATCCAGGCTGTTGTACGTCAAAAATGAGAGGGCATACGGGATTCGTATGGAGAAGATGTCTTGTAGCTTCGATTCGTCTCCGATGGTGAATAGCGAGAGCCCGGCGGGGTTCTCACTCTCCCACAGCGCCTCCGCAGCCGCCAGCTTCATCGGTTGGGAGTAGGCCAGGTGCTGGGTTTGAGCGTGCCCGGCACCCATTACCGCGAAGATGGCGATCGTTCCAACGATGGCGGCCATCTTGAAGGAGCGTCGGAACAGTTCGGCGTTCTCGCTCCTCTTCCAGAGATGGTAGGCGCTGATCCCCAGCATGAAGAAGGCCGCTGTGGTGAGTCCTGATGCCACGACATGTGGGAATTGGGTTTGCAGGGTTGGGTTGCTAAGCAGAGCGAAGAAGTCAATCATCTCTGCACGGCCGTTCCTGATGGTATAACCCACCGGTTCCTGCATGAAGGAGTTAGCTACCAGGATCCAGAAGGCTGAGAGGTTGGAGCCCAGAGCTACCAGCCAGATGGTGGCGGCGTGGACTGCGCGGGGCAACCTGTCCCAACCGAAGATCCAGATCCCCAGGAAGGTAGATTCGAGGAAGAAGGCCAGCAGCGCCTCAACCGCCAGCGGGGCACCGAAGATATCCCCAACAAAGCGGGAATAGCTGGACCAGTTCAAACCGAACTGGAACTCCTGGACGATGCCTGTAACTACCCCCATCGCAAAGTTGATGAGGAATAGTGTCCCCCAGAACTGGGTCATCCGTTTGTAGCTTTCGTCGCCTGTGCGTACGTAGCGGGTCTCCAGGACCGCTACCAGGATGGATAGCCCGAGAGTCAGGGGCACGAAGAAGAAGTGATAGACCGTGGTGATACCGAATTGGAGTCGTGCCAGTAACAGGTTTTCCACCGTCACCCCCTCTATTAGAGTGATAGCAGGGTATTTCCAGTAAAGAATACCATCTTGATAGGAAAAACGCTTTAGGGGTGCAAAAAATCCTACATCCTGGACGGCCGAGCCGTCCAGGATGTAGGTAATTGTCTATGCTACTTTTGGCGGTTTCCAGGTGGTCCACACCTTTCCTACCAGATCCGGACCCGGCTTAAGGGTAGGCTGGCCTGGGACCCAACAGGAGGGGGTGGCCACTCCCGTCTCCCTCGAAAGCTGGAGAGCCTTGATCTGCCGGATCAGCTCTTCCGTATTCCTGCCTACAGCCGGTGGGACCACTTCGATGGACTGGATCTTCCCCTCGGGGTCGATGATGAATCTGCCTCGAACGTCTATGCCACCGGTCTCGTCGTAGACGTTGTATAGTGTGCCGATCCTGCCACCCGGGTCGGCGATCATCGGGAAGGGGATGCCCCCGTTGACCATTTTGGAGAGCTCGAATTCGTGCCAGGCCCGGTGGACGTGGTGGCTATCCGTGCTGATGGCCAGCACCTCGACGCCCAGTGCGTTGAGCTCGCCGTAGCTTGTGGCCAGGTCGGTCAACTCCGTCGGGCAGACGAATGTGAAGTCGCCTGGATAGAAGAAGAGTACCACCCAGCGTCCTCGGTAATCGCTGAGGCGGACGTTCCTGTAATCGCCCCTAATGAAGGCGGCGGATTCGAAGTCTGGGGCTTGTTTCTCTACGAAGACCATTTATCTCCTCCTCGTGCAAACAAGGATCTAGGGCTGTTGAAAGCCTGGCGTCGATCGGCAAATCTGGAGCGCCGGCCGATGCGATAATCGTACAGCCTTGTTTTGCGAAAGTCAACCCAATAAGACCTAATTGGTCAATTTATTCTTTTACATCAGCTTGTTGAGAATTATCCGGACGAAATTTGGATGTAAAAAAGTAGTCGGAGCTACCCGAGGGATATGAGTAGCTCCGACTTGAGGTTGATCGTTAGGTTTTACATAGCGTTTTTGATTAGATTCTTAATCTCTTCCAGAGTAGGCTTGCGAGGCGTGGTGTTCTGGATGCCGCTGGCTTCAGAATCGGCCGCAAGGACATCGATCTTATCGGCCGTTACGCCTACCTCAGCCAGCCGAGTCGGAACGCCAATATCCTTAGCCAATTTGACAACTGCATCTACAGCCTTCCTAGCTGCCTGCTCCTGGGAGAGACCCGAAATGTCCTCGCCCATAACCTCGGCCACCTTGGCCATTTTTGCCGCCGCTGCTGGGATGCAGAACTCCATTACTGGGGCAAGCATTAGCGCGCAACCTACGCCGTGGGCTACATGGAAGTGCCCCCCTACGGCGTGAGCGATTGCGTGGACTGCCGTCAGTCGACCGTTGGCAAAGGCAAGGCCGGCTGTCATCGATGCGTATAGCATGTCGGCAGCAGCTTGCTCGTCCGCTGGGTTAGCTACGAAGGCGCGAAGGCGGTT
Organism: Chloroflexota bacterium; assembly: GCA_050942695.1. Taxonomy (GTDB): domain Bacteria; phylum Chloroflexota; class UBA6077; order UBA6077; family UBA6077; genus JBMNNU01. Next base: position 1,811 of record JBMNNU010000287.1, on the reverse strand, counting down.
AGCGATGACTCGAGTGGCTTCCAGGGAGAGCGCCTCAGTGAGGGGCGAAGCAGCGGTTGACAGATATGACTCCACAGCGTGGGCGAGAGCATCCATTCCAGTAGATGCGACCACGGCCGGAGGGAGCGAAGTTAGCAGCTGTGGATCGAGTATGGCCACTTTACAGACGTTGAGTGTGCTTCGGATGGATACTTTATAGTTACGGCTTGTATCGGTGATCACGCAGGTCTGAGTAACCTCGGCGCCTGTACCCGCGGTAGTCGGAACGGCAATGCTGGGCGCGGGGGTGTTCGGGACCTTGTTGGCCCCTTCGAACCTGGTGATTGGCCCCTCGTTGGTGGCCAGGATGCAGGTGGCCTTAGCCGTATCCATGGAGGAACCACCGCCAACACCGATCGCCATTTGACAGCCGTTCTCTTTGTAAAGCCGGTAACATTTCTCAACGGTGGCGACGCTGGGGTTAGGCTCGACCTCGTCGAAGATGGTGACCTCGAGGCCTGCTGCTCTGATGAGATCGACCACTTTCTGGAGTACGCCAGCTTTGGCGACACCCTTATCCGTGGCGATTAGCACCTTAGAGACACCGAGCGTCTTAATCTCGTCGGCGATAGTGCCGATTGAGCCAGGGCCAAAGACGATCTTGGTAGGCGCAAAGAACTGCCAGTTGGATAGTGTCATGGTTTCATCCCTTTCTCTCTGCGGCATCGTCGAAGCCGCGTTTTTTGATTTTTTTGCTGTGACTATGGGAGTTGTCCCATAGACTCCAGCCTTTCGACGTCCAAGCGGAACACCCCCCCGGCTTTCGGAGGGATGTCAAAGAGCTATCAACGGACCAACCACAAAGACAACTGTGGAACCGCGGTTATCAGTAGCAGGGCTACCGTTAGACCAATGAAGTAAGGAACCCCTTTTACTGCGATCCTGACGAAAGACACCCCCGAGATCCCACTGGCCACGAAAAGGTTTAGTCCCACGGGCGGTGTGATGAACCCGATGGCGAGGGTAACGACCATAACCACTCCCCAGTGCACTGGGTCGAAACCTAACTGCATCGCTACTGGTGTCAGCAAAGGTGCGAGGAGGATGACGTTGGGGGTGCACTCCATGACGGTCCCAGCAATCAGCAGCACTATCAGCATCAGCCCCACTATAACCATCGGACTCTCCGACAGGGAGAGAAGCGCTTTAACACCGTTCTGCGGGAGTTGAAGAAACGATAGGATCTGGGAAAAAACGATGGCCATGGCCACGACGGGGGCTACGAAGCCGTTGATAGTGGCGGAGCGCTCCGTCACCTCCGGGATGCTCTTGATCTTGATGCCGCGGGTGACGAATACGCCTACCAGCAGGCAGTAGGCGACGGCGATAGCTCCGGCCTCTGACGGGGTGAATATTCCACCATAGATGCCGCCTAGGATGATTATTGAAGCGCCAAAAGCCAGTTTGGCATCCCAGGCTGAACGCAATACGGTACGCCAGCTAAAGTGGAACTGGCCGCCCCAGTTGTGGCGGGCACTTAAATAAAAAGCCCCGGCGCACATACAGGCCACCATGATAAATCCCGGGATAATGCCTGCCAGAAACAGGTCGCCCACCGGTGTCCCCGTACTCACGCCATAGATGATGAAGATGATGCTGGGAGGGACAATGATGCCCACTGTGCCACCAAACGCTGCCGTGGCTGCGGAGAAGTCTGTTGGGTAGCCATCCTTCTTCATTTCGGGGATCATTATCTTACCCATAGTGGCAACGGTTGCGGAGTTCGAGCCGCTGATAGCCGCAAAGAAACCACAGGCCAGTATAGTGGTGAG
>JBMNNU010000316.1:0-3948 GCA_050942695.1 Chloroflexota bacterium | reverse complement strand
CGCACAGAGCGTTAAGGAATACTTCGCCAACAAGCAAAATATCGATGTGATAGATAAGCTGAAAACCGCGGGATTGCGCTTCGAGGAGCAGGTAGAGGCGCCGCGGGCCGATCTGCCTCTAGCCGGCAAGAGCTTCGTGATCACTGGGACGCTGCGAGGGCTATCGCGCCTCCAAGCGGAAGAGCGGATCCGCCAACTGGGCGGCCATGTCGGCAGCTCTGTCACCAAGAAGACCGACTTCCTCGTTGTCGGTGCCGATCCTGGCTCCAAGCTCCAGCGAGCCCAGACCCTGGGCATCGAAATCCTCACCGACGAGCAGTTCCAAAAGATGCTGGAACAGGGGGAGAGGCCCACAGACGGCCAAAAGCAGCTAACCCTGGGGATTTAGTGGAGGATATGTGAATCCTGGAAGCGTGTACGGATCAACTGCCAGGAATAAAGCAACAGCCAGGGCCGCTAACTCCCCTCCTGGGAGCGCGCGCGGTTTACCCATAAGAACCGACAACATCGCTGCAGTTCCTGGGAGCGCGGGCGGCCCGCCTGCAAAAACCGACGATACCGCGGCGTGGCGATCACGTGGCTACATCCCCCACTTTGACTACTCCGGCTTGGTCCAAATGATCACCTACCGCCTTGCCGATGCGCTACCTAAAAATAAACTAGCCGAGTTCTGCGAGGATTTGAGCAAACCTATGGATGCAAAAGCGCGGCAACGGATCGAGGAGTATATAGACGCTGGCTACGGAAGCTGCTATCTACGAGACCCTCGAATTGCACAAACGATAGAAACCAACCTTTTGCATTTCGATGGTATCAGGTACCATCTCATAACCTGGGTAGTCATGCCCAACCACGTCCATGTGTTGATAGAGGTTTTGCAAGGAACATCTCTGTCAAAGATTGTACAGTCATGGAAGTCCTACACATCCAAAGTAGCTAACAAGTTATTGGGTCGTGAGGGACGTCTCTGGCAGCCGGATTATTTCGATCGTGTGATCCGGGATGAAAGGCACTTGCTGGCTGCTATAAGGTACATCCATGATAACCCCGTAAAGGCAGGGTTGGTCTGTGAAGCCGAAAAATGGCCTTTTAGTAGTGCAAGACGCTGGTGGGGAGATGAGGCGGGCGGGCCGCCCGCGCTCCCAGGATAGGGCGTTCATTACCATCTTGACGGAATCCACCACTACGAGACGCCCGCGCTCCCGGCTAAGGGTACCTTAGTACCCTCCAGACATACATCTTCAAACCACATTCCGAAAACGAGGAACAGCTATTGATCCAGATTGAGAACCTCACGAAGCGGTTTGGGAACAACGTTGCCGTAGACAGTCTTACCTTGAGGGTGGGAGAGGGGGAGATGCTGGGGCTGCTCGGCCCCAACGGAGCCGGTAAGACCACTACAGTCCGGATGCTGGCCTGCCTCATAGCGCCCACCTCGGGCCGAGCCTCCATCAGCGGCCTGGAAATCGGCCGCGACGATCACCAGATCCGCCGGATCGTCGGCATACTCACCGAGTCACCCGGTCTGTACGAAAAGCTGACCGCCCGGCAGAACCTCAACTTCTTCGCCAAGCTATATGGGTTGAGCGATGAGGAACGCGACCTCCAGGTAGAAAAGTATCTGCGAATGCTAGGGCTATGGGAGCGGCGGGACGAGCCTGTTGGCGGATTTTCCAAAGGAATGAAGCAGAAGATCGCTATCGCCAGAGCTCTGGTCCACGAGCCGAAGGTGCTGTTCCTCGACGAGCCTACATCCGCCCTGGACCCGGAGTCAGCCCGCACAGTGCGCGACTTTGTGGCGGAATTGAAGAGCGAAGGCCGCACTCTGATCCTCTGCACGCACAACCTGGACGAGGCCGAGCGGTTGTGCGACAGGGTCGCGATCCTGAAGCAGCGGCTGGTCCGTGTCGATACACCCACCCGGCTGGGAAGCGATCTGTACGGCCGGCGCGTGGAGGTGCAGGTGAAGGAGATCACCGAGCCGGTGCTGGCAGCCGTTCGAGCCCTGAGCTTCATCGGGCAGGTGGAGGTCCAGGATAAGAAGCTGGTTATCACCCTCCAGGATCCAGAAGAGCAAAACCCAGCCCTGGTGAGGGCGATCGTGGAGGCTGGAGGAGAGGTCCAGTTTGTCGGCGAGCTGCGCCACTCGCTGGAAGAGGTTTATCTAGCCCTGGTCAGGGAGGAGGTGCGACAGTGAGAACTTTGGCCGTCTTCGAAAAGGAGCTAATGGAGGTCCTGAAGAACAGGCTGCTGCTGTTCACGGTGATCCCCCTCCCGCTGGTTTTCGCCATTATGCCCCTGGCTTTCGTCTACTTTACAGGAGACCAGCCGTTAGATGACAAAGAGGTAGATCTGTACTTAGGGCTCTCTCCAGCATTCGCCAATATGAATCCGGTGGATGTATTCCAGATCGTGTTGATGGGGCAGTTCATGTTCCTCTTGCTGCTTGCGCCGACCATCGTGCCGATGACCATTGCGACCTTCAGCATCGTGGGGGAGAAGCAGGCTCGCAGCCTGGAACCTGTGTTGGCCACGCCGATCCGTACCTGGGAGTTGCTGCTAGGGAAGGCGTTGGCCGCGGTCGCGCCGGCGGTGGTAATCACCTGGATTTGCTATGGAATCCTGCTCGCAGGAATGGCTATCATTGCAAGGCCGTTGGTTTTCGCCAGCGTTGCCTCGGGGGTATGGCCATTGGCCATCGGAGTGCTTACACCTCTCCTGGCTGTGCTGACCGTAAATGTAGGCGTGATGATCTCATCACGGGTGAACGACACCAGGGTTGCCCAGCAGATAGGCGGTATGATCGTGCTGCCGCTGGTCGGGCTGAGCATCGCTCAGGCGGCAGGCTGGATACTGTTCAACCTACAGATGTTCGCCCTGGGAACCGTCGTCCTGATACTGTTAGATGTCGGCGTGCTGGTAGCAGCCACGAGGCTGTTCCAACGCGAAACGATTCTCGTCCGCTGGAAGTGAGTTACGATGGATCCTTTGCTGATAGGCGCTTACGTTTTCGCCATTCTCTTCGAAATCGGAATGCCGATAGCCCTGGCTCTCTTCATCCGCTGGAGGTGGGGCGTCCCCTGGCGCTACTTCTTTTACGGCGCCCTGATCTTTTTCCTGTTCCAGTTGATCACCCGAGTTCCCGCGGTGCAGCTTATCCAGTTGGCCCTGGCAGATCAGCTTCAGCAGTCGGAGGCCTTTCAGTGGGGCTGGCTCTTCGTACTCGCCCTCACCGCCGGTCTCTTCGAGGAGATCGGCCGGTACCTCGGGTACCGCTACCTCGTGTTCGGAAAGAGCCGCTCGGAAGTCAGCGATCAGCTTTCAGCTTTCAGCCATCAGCCGTCAGCCGTCAGCGATCAGCTCCTAGAACTCAGAACACAGAACTCAGAACACAGAACATCGGACTCGCCACTCACCGTCTGGAAAAAGGGTGTGATGTACGGTCTGGGGCACGGTGGTTTGGAGTCCATACTGCTGGTGGGAGGGCTGGTGCTGCTCAGCTTCATCAACGCCCTGGTACTGACGAGGATGGATCCGTCGACGATAGCCGCGCTGCCCCCCGACCAGGCAGAGCAGGTGCGGCAAGCTCAGGCTATCTTCGAGAACCTGCCCTGGTGGACGCCGCTTTTAGGAGCGGTTGAGCGGCTGTTCACAGTAATCGTCCAGATAGCTTTCTCTATCCTGGTGCTGCAGGCGTTCGTCAGAAACTCGTTGATGTGGCTCTATCTGGCCATCGCCGCCCATTTTCTGGTCGACCTGATCGCGGTGTCCTCCGTCCGCTTCGTCGGAGCGGTGGGGGCTGAGGTAGTGATCGGCGTTTTTGCGCTGGCCGCGCTTTACCTGATCTTCCGCCTAAAACCTAAGCCAGCAACTTAGCAATCCACTTTTGGCAGGCAGGCCGGGCCGCACTGTCGGAGCGGGCATCTCCGCAAGATCGGCCCCGCCACC
>JBMNNU010000286.1:0-4331 GCA_050942695.1 Chloroflexota bacterium | reverse complement strand
CGATGGGAATGACTGTTCACGAGATAGTAACCCTGGCATCTATTATTGAACGCGAGGCTGTCGTTCCATCGGAGAGACCCATGATGGCTGGAGTTTTTTACAACAGGTTGGAATTGGGTATGTTCATTCAATCCGACCCAACGGTGCAATATGCCCTTACCCTCGTCCAACCAGAATCTATAGATAAGTACGGTTGGTGGAAGAAAGAGCTCACGGTAGAAGATCTCGCTGTCGACTCCCCATACAACACCTACCGGTATCGTGGATTACCCCCGAACCCTATCTGCAACCCCGGTCTTGCCTCCTTGCGAGCTGCTGTCGATCCCGAGGAGACAGACTACGTCTACTTCGTGGCCAAACCTGATGGCTCCCACGCATTTGCCAGGACCCTGGAAGAACACAACGAAAACGTAGCGAAGTATCGCCAGTAACGCGTGTTATAATTCCAGGCGAACTGCTAATTTGTGACCCCTTTGTTCGTGAGGTGAATTTATTGCTGGACGGTAGAATCCATGGCACCACCGTGATTGCTGTTAGGCGAGATGGTGTGGCAGCTATGGCTGCTGATGGACAGATCACGGTGGGCGATGTAGTAATGAAACATACCGCCCGAAAAACGAGGCGGCTGTACAAAGGCAAGGTGCTGGGGGGCTTTGCTGGCGCTGCCGCTGACGCCATTACCCTTTTCGAGCGCTTCGAATCACGGTTGGAACAGCATGGCGGAAACCTAAAGAAGGCCGCCGTAGAGTTGACCAAAGAGTGGAGAACCGACAGGTACCTGAGGCGCCTCGAAGCCTCTTTAATCGTAGTGGACAGTTCAGATATGCTAGTGCTGTCGGGAGATGGCGACGTTATCGAGCCGGATGGCGATGTGGTAGCAATTGGTTCTGGCGCTGCCTATGCTCAAGCTGCGGCAACAGCGCTGCTATCTCACAGCCAACTCCCCGCCCCAGAGATTGCTCGTGTAGCTATGGAGATCGCAGCTAGCCTCTGTATCTACACCAACGAATCGATTAATGTGGATGTCCTGGAATGATAAACGAAATCGGTTTGAACCGAACTGAACAGTGCGGGATTGAGGAAAAAGGTGGGCTCACTCCCCGACAGGTAGTCGATGAACTGGATAAGTATATCGTTGGGCAGGATGCTGCGAAAAAGGCCGTCGCCATTGCCCTTCGGAACCGGTACCGGCGTCGCATGCTCCCCCCCGAGATTCGCGAAGATGTCGCACCCAAGAATATCTTGATGATAGGCGCGACGGGAGTTGGTAAGACCGAGATCGCCAGGCGAATCGCTTCCCTGTGCGGCGCTCCCTTCGTAAAGGTGGAGGCCACCAGGTTCACTGAAGTTGGCTACGTAGGGCGCGATGTGGAGAGCATCATTCAGGAACTGGTTGAAGCATCGATAAGCCGATTGACAGAGCAGAAGTTCCAGGAGGTACGGAGCCAGGCGGAGCAAACCGCAAACGAGCGGATCGTTGACTACTTGTGCCAACAGATGCCACCCAAGTCGAGGAGGCGGGGAGTCCGAAAAAACCAGGCGGGCTCAGTAGTGCCTGCAACCGCCTCGACGACGCCCTCGTCCTCTCCAGACGTGACCAAGGATGAGCAGGGCGCGTCTACGAACCCCGACTCCGGGGCAGGTGAACAGGCTGCTGCGATGGCGCGAAAAAGGCGGATGGCGCGGCTGCTTCGAAACCAACGCTTAGAAGATACCGTCATCGAAATTGAAGTCTCTACCGACAACGATGCTTTCGAGTCGGTGTGGGAGTTCTCCACAGGAATGAGCCAGGAGGAGATAGGCGAGAGCCTGAAGGAGTTTGTGGAGACATACTCATCTTCCCGGAAGAAGTCTAAAAGGGTATCGGTTCGAGACGCCAGGCGGTTGCTTACCAGAGAGGAGGCGAACAAACTGATCGACTACGACAGCGTTATCGATCAGGCTGTGGAGCAAGCAGAGCAGAACGGGATCGTATTTATCGATGAGATCGATAAAATTGCGGGAGGGGGCATCGAGATCGGATCTGATATTTCAGGGGAGGGGGTTCAGCGGGACCTCTTACCGATCATCGAGGGGAGCATGGTGATGACTCGATATGGAGCTGTGAAGAGTGACCATGTTCTGTTCATTGCTGCCGGCGCCTTCTCCCGAAGCAAGCCTTCGGATCTGATCCCTGAGCTGCAAGGCCGCTTCCCACTGCGGGTAGAGCTGCAAAGCCTCGATCAAAACCAGATGACTCGTATCCTAACTGAGCCGAAGAACTCCTTGATCAGGCAATACACGGCTTTGCTATCGACCGAGGGGGTAGAGCTGCGGTTTACCGATGACGCTGTTGCCGAAGTGGCGAACCTAGCCTGTCAGATGAATCGCCAGTTGGAGGATATAGGTGCTCGCAGGCTGCAGACCATAATGGAGAACGTTCTGGAGGAGATATCTTTCCGGGCGCCGGAAATGCAAGGCGAAACCGTTGTGGTTGATGCCGCGTACGTGAAAGAGCGGATGGCCAAAATTGTCACCAACGAGGATTTGAGCAGATACATTCTGTGACACGGAGAAAAAAGCTCCCTTTCCCTGAGATAGTTAGGATGAGGGCCCTCACCCCGTGACGCTGCGCTCGCTCGCGTCACGCCTCTCCCATCGCGGTGGGAGAGGGAGTTTTTTGGCAGAGGTTGATGATAAATGGGGGGGCGTGCTAAAATGCCCGATGGGGCGAGTGCGCCCTTATTATTTGTCACGCTGTCGGACCACGGAGCCGTGTAGCGAAGAGCCCTAGGGGTGGGCTTTCGTGGGCTCTCCGGAGGGATGAAGGCAGCGGAAGGAAAAACGGAGGATAATTTTATATGGCAGCCCCAGTATCCATGAAGACGCTCCTTGAGGCGGGCGTACACTTCGGACATCAAACCAGACGTTGGGATCCGAAGATGAAACCCTTCATCTTTACGGAACGCAACGGTATCCACATTATCGACCTTCAGCAGACAGTCTCCAGGTTGGCCGAGGCTATGAACTTTGTTCGCGATTTGGCCTTCTCTGGAGGAACACTCATGTTCATCGGAACAAAGAAGCAAGCTCAGGAGACCATCGAACAGGAATCCGCTAGATGCGACATGCCGTACGTCAACCAACGATGGATGGGTGGGATGCTCACCAACTTCCAGACCATTCAGAGCCGCATCAGGCGATTGGCAGAGCTTGAAGCTTCCAAGGAGAGGGGTGAGTTCGAGCGGCTCCCCAAGAAGGAGGCCGGCGATCGCGAGGAAGAGATCGCGAAGCTGAATAGGCTACTTGGCGGAATGAAAAAGCTGAGCAAACTGCCCGACGCAGTGTTCGTGGTAGACCCCAACCGCGAAAGCATCGCTATAGCGGAGGCGCGGCGCCTGGAATTGCCCATCGTAGCGATGGTAGATACTAACTGCAACCCTGACCTGGTGGACTATCCCATACCGGCCAACGATGATGCCATCCGCGCGATCAGGTTGCTAACCAGCAAGATAGCAGACGCCGTTATCGAGGGGGTTGAGAAGAGAGAAGCCGAGCTGTCCAAGGCTGAAGCCGAGGCGGAGATGGCTGCAGAGGCCCGCGAGGTAGCGGAGGAAGGTGGAGAAGAGAAGCCGGTCGTCGAAGTTACCCTCGAGGAGATGGTAGGCCCAACCGAGGAGGGAGCCAAAGAGGAGACGCCTGCCTCCGAGCAGGAGATCGTCAAACCCGCGGAAGAGGCTGAGCCGGTTGCCGCCCCGACTGCAGAGACCACGGCTGAAGAAGAATCCAAGGCTGAGAAAGAGTCCAAGGCCGAAGAGGAATCCAAGGCTGAAGAGGAGCCTCAGGCCGAGACCGAAGCAGTTGCCGAGACGGCGGACGACTCGGAAGAATCTCAACAGGCGTAATCTTTGCTGTTATCCAACGACAATAATTGCTGGCATTCGGTGGGGATTGATATGTCAGACAGGAGGAGATCAGTTGGCCGAGATTAGCACACAGAAGATAAAAGAGCTCCGGGAGCAGACCGGGGCTGGTATTATGGATAGCAAGCGCGCCCTGGAGGCATCTGGCGGGGATATGGCCAAAGCGATGCAGATCCTGAAAGAGCAGGGATTGGCCAGGGCTGCCAAGAAGGCCGAGCGAGTAGCCAGGCAGGGTTTAATCGAAGCATACATCCACGCGGGTGGCAGAATCGGCGCGATGGTAGAGGTGAACTGCGAAACAGATTTCGTTGCGAGGACGGACGATTTCCGGCGCCTCGTACACGATATCGCAATGCAGGTAGCCGCTACCAATCCCAAAGTCGTAGGCAACGAACCGGACCTCGACACCAGCAATATCAGCGAAGAGGA
>JBMNNU010000285.1:0-4332 GCA_050942695.1 Chloroflexota bacterium | reverse complement strand
GTGCTGCGCAACGAGTCGATCGGGGTGGACCTCCGGTTCGGGCCGGTGTGGTTTGTCGGGGTCGATGACGGCTATTCTATGAGAGATGATCTGGAGAAGGCGCAATCAGACCTGAGCCCTGAGCAATACCCTCGCATACTGCTGACGCACTATCCGGATGTGGTCGACAGGTTGCGACAGGATGAGTTCCAGTTGTCCCTAGCCGGCCACTCTCATGGAGGGCAGGTGCGGATACCGATCCTGGACAGGCTCGTCGTAAATGGCCACGCCCGCACCAGCTATACTCGAGGGCTCTTCCTGGTCAACGGCAACCCACTGTACGTCAATCCCGGTATCGGTATGTCTGGATTGCCTCTGCGATTCCGCAACAGGCCTGAGGTAACCTTTTTGAGATTTACCTCAGGCCGTTGCTCGCCGCTTCGTGATTAACCGATCTTCTGCTGCTCTTTCGGTGCTGGCTTCAGATCGGTCCGCTTGCCTGCCTTCACCATGCAGCTTTCCAGGGGATGGGGAACCAGGGCAGCTACCTTTTTCGCTACAGCGATCAGTGCGTCCAAATCGATCCCTGTTTCCACTCCCATTTCGTGGAGCATATTCACCAGGTCTTCTGTGGCGACGTTGCCTGTTGCCCCTGGTGCATAGGGGCAGCCTCCCAATCCGCCTACAGATCCATCGAAGTGGGTCATCCCCGCCTGCATAGCTGCTAGCGTGTTTGCCAAGGCCATATCGCGGGTGTTGTGGAAGTGAAGGCTCCAATGGGCTTCTGGGAACTTATCCAGGAGATAGGCGCAAATGTCGTAGACCTGTTTGGGATTTCCGACGCCGATGGTGTCGCCAAGGCTAAAGTATCGTACCCCGGTCTCGATGTGGCGAGCGATCAACCGGTCTAGTTGCGATAAGGGTACCTCCCCCTCGAATGGACAGCCGAATACGCAGGCCATTCCTGCCTCTACCCGGATCCCGGCCTCCAGAGCCAGAGGCACCATCTGTTGAAACTCGCGCATGGCGTCTTCGATCGATCGATTGCCGTTGGCGCGGTTATGGGATTCGGTTACCGACATCATAAGATGGATTCCGTCGGGCTTGGTCGGCAGAGCCCGCTGTAAACCCTTCATATTGGGAACCAGAACGTGGTAGCGCACGCCAGTCGGGCGATCCATTCGGGCCATCACCTCCTCGGCATCAGCCAGATTGGGAACAGCCTTGGGATGGACGAAAGAGGTGACCTGGATATCCGAGATGCCGGTTTTGGCCAGGGCATTAACGATGGCGATCTTATCCTCAGTAGGTATCAGTTGGTGTTCAGCCTGGAACCCGTCCCTCGGGCCGACTTCCATGATGTTGACTCTTTTCGGTAGTTGCATTGTGGGCTCCCTTAACCTGTCAGATTGCTGTTCCCAGATCACTACTATATTACATCTTCAGCTTTTAAGCTTTCTAACTCTTCGATGCTGAGCCCCAGCTCGTCTACATACACCTCGCGGTTATGCGCACCGATGGCTACGGGGCCGGGGAATCGCACTGCTCCTGGAGTGCCCGAAAACTTGGGCACGATCCCCGGCATCGTCACCTTGCCCAGCACTGGGTGTTCTACCTGGATCAGATTCGCTCTGGCTTTATAATGCGGGTCCTCGAAGATATCGGCCATACTCTGGATAGGGCTAACCGGAATTCCGTTCTCGTCGGCCAGCTTTTGCAACTCACTGTAAGTGAACTGCGAGACCCATTTCTGAACGATGGCCAATATCTCCTCCCTGTGCTCCACGCGATGAGGGTTGGTATCGAAGCGAGGATCGCTCAACAGGTCCACACGCTCCATCACCTCGGCCAACCTGGCAAAGGTTCGCTCGGTACTCGTTCCCAGGATCACCCACTTGCCATCTTTGCACAGGAACGCCCCATTTGGGGCCGATTCCTGGAGCGCATGGCCTGCTCTTTCCCTCACTGTGCCCGTCAGGTCGTACTGGACTATGGCTGTTTCGAGGACGCGGAACACCGACTCGTAAAGGGCGAGGTCTACCTGCTGCCCTTCGACGTCTTCACGACCTTTCAGGTGATAGAGCGCCATCACGGCTGCTAGCGCTCCGAATATGCCTGTCATATAGTCTGCGAGAGGAACTGGTGGGCTCACGGGCGGCCTATCCGGGTAACCCTGCATGTAGGTTAGCCCCCCGAAAGCAGTCGCCGGGGTGCCGAAGCCCGCCTTCCCAGAGTGAGGTCCTGTCTGTCCATAGCCCGAGATGCGGACCATGACCAACCTGGGATTAACCTGCTTCAGGACATCGTAGCCGAGGCCCCACTTTTCCATTGTCCCCGGCCGGAAGTTCTCGATCAACAGGTCGGACCGCGCAACCAGTTTCTTGAGCAGCTCCTTACCCTTCTCTTTTCGAATATCGAGGCTGATGCATCGCTTGTTACGGCTGATGGTAGTCCAGGGTCCGGGAACACCCTTCGATAGTGGGGAGAACGCTCTGACAGCATCGCCCGATCCGGGCAGCTCGATCTTAATGACGTCGGCGCCAAAATCGGCTAATAACGTAGCTGCAAAGGGCGCTGCGAATACGGTTGCGAGGTCGATCACCCTCACCCCAACGAGGGGACCCTGAAAATCGGACGGTGTTCGCATAAGTTGCTCCTGTAACAAGGCTCCTTTTGAAAACATCCAAGGTTAAGCAGATGTGTCGGCGCACGGCCGACATAGTATCACGGAGGCCGATCCGCTTTCTACGACGCTTTCATTGATGTGTGTCCGTAGGCCACATATCAAGACGTAGCACAGGGCCCTGTGCCCTTTCGTCCACGTTGACCTAATAAAATTTAGGTTTTGAATACCGATGGGGACCGCAGGGCAGAGCGCCCTGCACTACTTGTGGATATGGAGGACCGCATGGCAGAGCACCGCTGCGCTGCGTATGCACGAGGGGCAAACCCGAATCCGAATAGCCAGTGCATCATTGAGAAGGGAATAGGCGTAAGCTACAATACGATCGCACTGGCCACTGCTATGTAGTTGGATATTGGAATATTCTACCGGGAGGGCAACTTAATGGCTGAGAGCGGATATCCTGCCGGATATGCTGGAAAGTTCCTTCGCGTCGATTTGACCACCGGCGGGATCACAGAGGAGCGATGGGATCCCGGCAGTCTGCGTAAGTGGATAGGTGGCACCGGGGTTGGCATCAAAACACTGTACGAAGAGGTGAGCCCTGACACCCAGTGGAATGATCCTGAGAACCGATTGATAATGGCCACCGGCCCTCTTGCCGGGACCTCGGTGATGGGAACGGGTACAGTATCCTTCGTGACTAAGGGGGCGTTAACCGGTGGAGCGACTACTACCCAGGCCAACGGGTTCATGGGGGCTTACATGAAATTCGCCGGTTACGACGCCGTGATAATCCAGGGCAGGTCGGACAGGTGGGTGTATCTATATTTGCACGATGGGGAGGCCGAGCTTAGAGACGCCGACCAACTCCAGGGGCTCGATACCTACGACCTACAGGACCGGATAACCGAGGAGCTTGGGAAAAAGCCTAGGCAACTGAGCGTCTTGGGAATCGGTCCTGCCGGAGAGCATCTGGTACGCTTCGCGGCCATCGCCGGGGATAAAGGCCACGTAGCAGGCCACAACGGCTCAGGCGCTGTGATGGGCTCAAAGAAGCTGAAAGCTATCGTTGCCGAGCGAGGACAGAAGCGCTTTCCGATCGCCGACGACAAGGCGTTGAAGGAAAGGGCAAAGATGATCCAGGAGGAGATTCTAGCCAACCCCACAGCGCGTTCAAACTTCGAATGGGGGACGATGAACAGCTTCCCGGGCATGGTGAAAACCGGCGTCCTTCCGGTGAAAAACTATACGACTAATCTCTTTCCGGATGCGCCCCATTTTACCCGGCCGGAATACCAGCAAAAATGGGAGCTGCGCCCCATGCCCTGTTGGGCCTGCCGGTCTAAACACCTCCATGAGGTGACTATTACCGAAGGAAAGTACGCCGGTTTCAAAGGCGAGGAGCCAGAGTACGAGCAGTGGGCTTCTTGGGGTCCCATGATCGGCAATACCGACCCCGCCGGTGCGTTGGTGATCTCCGTGGAGTGGGACAGGCTGGGAATGGACACCAACGAGGGCAGTTGGCTGATGGGCTGGGTGATCGAGTGCTACGAGAGAGGCATTCTCACCAAAGAAGACACCGGTGGCCTGGAGATGACCTGGGGCAACGTGGAGGCCGTGCGGGCGATGGCCAGGAAGATAGCCAATCGCGAAGGGATCGGCGACCTGCTGGCCGAGGGCGTTAAGCGAGCCTCGGAAAAGTTAGGCCGGGGGAGCCAGGACCTCGC
>JBMNNU010000283.1:0-4333 GCA_050942695.1 Chloroflexota bacterium | reverse complement strand
CAACACCCATACCGTTATCTCTGCCCAATTCGGCCAACTCAAGGAAAAACGGAAAGGATACTGCCGGTTCGTTGAGCGTAAACGCTATGTTGCGACAACTTTCTCGCAGAGCTTTTTCAACCAACTCCTTTGGGTTCAAGCAGTGCCTGAAGGTACGATCGGCAGACCCGGCAACTACGTAGCTATTCATACAGTAGCTGCAGTCGAAATTGCATCCCACGGTACCCAAGGTGAGAGTCAGGCTCCCTGGGTAGAAATGGAAGATGGGAACGTCTTCGATGTATCCGATAGAGAATGCCGAGACCTGGTTCTTGTAGCTGGGCACAATTTCCCCATCGTCGGCAATGTACATCCCACAACGGCCAGATTTCCGGCTGCTTATCTCACAAGCCAATTCACAGATATTGCATTTCAGCATTTGCTCCATCCTTGTAGTCAACTGACCAGCGCCGATTGCCTAGCAGAGCTCATTAGCGGAACCACATATTTGACACCGTTCGAAGAAGCTGCTTCAAGGTCAATCACTTTTACCGGAACCCCGTAGAGTCGCTGAAGATTGGTTTCGGTCATAGTTTGCTTCGGTTCGCCTATGGCCAAAAACCTGCCTTCCTTCATCAGTGCTACCTTCGTAGAGACCATCATGGCGTGATTGGGGAAGTGAGTGGTCATGACGATGGAAAGCTTTTTCTCCCTTGCCAACCTCTCCACCGTTTCTAGAATCAAGATCTGGTTGCCAAAATCCAGATGAGATGTGGGCTCATCCAGCAACATAACCTCAGGCTCTTGCGCGAGCGCTCTAGCGATAAGAGCTAACTGCCGCTCGCCTCCGCTGATCTTCGTATAGGGTTTGTCCTTCAGTCGGCCGATGCCAACCGCCTCGAGCGACGCTACTGCGATCTCTGTATCCTTTTTTGAAGGTGATGAGAAGAGTCCGAGGTGGGGTGATCTACCCATGCGAACAGCCTCGAGCACCGAATAAGGGAAAAGTGTAGAATGCTCCTGAAAAACAAAGCCCATCACTCGAGCAATCTGCACAACACTTAAAGATGAAATATCCTTGCCATTGAGCCGAACACTACCTTCCCGTAAACGCAATGACCCGTTCAAACACCGCAGAAGAGTCGTTTTGCCGCAACCATTGGGTCCTAGAATGCAGAGAAGTTCTCCCTTGGCTACATCCAAATTGAGGTTGCTGAATAGATCTTGCTCTGCATAACGGAAGGATGCGTTACGAAGGCTGATCCCGATATCCACTTACGCCCACCTTCCTTTGGTACGACGCAACAGATAGGCAAAGAACGGCGCTCCCACCAAAGCAGTTAATATTCCCAGAGGGATCTCGGCGGTGGTAATCGTCCGCGCTAGATCGTCGATCAGCACCAGATATCCCGCTCCCAACGCCACCGATGCGGGCAGCAGCACTCTGTGGTCGGGACCTACCAGCATTCTCCCCACGTGAGGGATTACCAGGCCAACCCATCCGATGATCCCGCTTACGCTAACCCCTACAGCCGTCACAAGGGTAGCGCAGGCGATGATAATCCCCTTCAATAGGTCCGTTCTCACACCGAGAGATCGTGCTTCCTCGTCGCCCAAAGAGAGGATGTTGATTCTCCACCTGACCAACAGTAGCCCCAAAGATCCCAACAAAATCGGCGGAGCGGCGGCGATCAAATCGCTTGTAGAGGCAGCGCTAAGGCTACCCATCAACCAAAACACTATTGCTGGCAGCTTCTGGTAGGGGTCCGCAACGTATTTGATGAGAGAGATAAGTGCGGAGAATATGGCCCCAACCACTACCCCAGAGAGCACCAACATCAAGGTAGGGGTGGATCTGTAGACGCGACTGATAAAATAGGCTAAAGCTACTGCAAGGATGCCGAATAATAGAGCCGAGAGCTGTATAGCTGCCATGTTACCGAATAACAGGATGCCAAGAGCTGCGCCGAATCCTGCTCCGGAGGTTACTCCCAGAATATCAGGGCTGACCAAGGGATTCTGAAACATTCCCTGAAAAGAGGCGCCGCTGATGGCGAGGCCAGCACCGATCAGCATAGCCAATAGAACTCGGGGGAGTCTTATTTGAAATAGGACATCCGCGGTAGCGTCCGGCCAAGAAGGCTCCAGATGAAAAACCGTTGATAATAGAACCTGAGCCACCGTTTCGGGGGCAATGGGATACCGACCCAACATAAGGGAAACGAAAAACATGATTAACGGGAATAACGAAAGAGCGACGACTATTCGACGTGGCAACTACCTACCTGCCAGCTTTACTTCAACAATCTTGTAGATTGGCTTGCTAAGTTGTTACTATATGCCCAATAGCTTAACTAAGGGACAATATTTCTGAACCAAAGGACCTATCTATCGTACTATTACATATATTACAATTATCACACTTAGATGTTGTTCGTCAAGTTCCCTTCTTGGCGCGGCTATTGCTGGAGATATTTGCGAATATCCTGATCCGATCGGAGGGAATAATGGAGATCAGCGCACGTAACAACCTAAAGGGCACCGTCAAGGCGGTGAAGTTGGGTACGGTAATGGCCGAGGTGATCGTCGACGTAGGCGGACAGGAGGTGGTTGCCGCCATCACCCGCAGCTCAGCGGAGCGGCTTGGGTTGAAGCAGGGTGACCAGGTATATGCGGTGATCAAAGCGACCGAGGTGATGATAGCCAAGTAATCGAGTAGCACACAGTACTACAATCCTCGAATGCCAATGTGATGTATTTTTTCAGATAGCCCCTTCAGTTTCAGGAGGAATTGCCGATAGTAATAACGTAAGGTTCGTCGAATTACCTAGACAAAAAAATCTCGAATTGCATACAAGGGACCGAAAAGGCAAACCTATCGAAAGGTAGAGACGCAAAACCCAGAGCCTACGGCCTTGAAGGCTATGGCGGTTAGGTTACCGAAGTCCCAGGAAGCAACTGTATCGCTTGCGATAGCTCTCCTGGCGGTCCCGAAGGGGGTTTCGCCGTGGGGGCGTCGTATCGATTGCTATCTACCATCCGCTGCTCGTGGCCATTACACCTGGTCGCGCTGTTGTCCGCTCTGCTGCTCTCCCTGATAACTACTTTAGACGTCCAAGCTGCGTCCGCCGATTCTACAGAAGCGGGCACAACTGTAAAGATCGAGGGGGGCGAACTATTCGTCCGGCGCACCAAATGGGCCTTGGGATGGATCGATAAGGCTGGGATGGGTGATTTCGTCAACAGCAATCTCGAGCTGATCAAGGAGAACCCGGAACTCCCCTATCTAGGCGCCATGGGCTTGACTGCCGATGGGAAGCCGGCCGCCGTATTCAAATCAGCCCCATCTGATCTGTGGTGGTACGCCTCGGCGATAGTACACGAGGCTGCTCACGCTCGAGACTATAAGGCTGGCAGGAAGTACTGGGGGCCCGAGGGGGAGCACGCTGCGGACATAGAGCAGCAGCGGCTTCTCGACGCGCTCGGCAGCAGCCTGAAGGTCATCCGAGACCCGGCTACAATCCCCGATACACTGCCGCCCCTGATAGACGTCTTGCAGACAATCGTTATTAATTGATTGCAAAGGCGTAACACGCCGGGAGAGGCGAATCTCTCCCGGCGTGTCGACTCTCGATATCCAGTCAGTTAGTTAAGCGGTGCGGGGCTTGAAACCGGAGCCATTGCCTCTAGCGGCCACATCCCCGCTTCCTTGGCGAGATCCCCGCCGTTGGCCACGACTACATCACCGGCTTTAGCCCAGGGCATGTCTGTCTTCCACTGCTGAAGCACCGCTCGCTGCGCCCGGACGACGTACAGATGCTCGTAGTCCGCCCAGGACACCGGCAAGCCGTAGCGATTCAGCCAATCAGGGGTGTCCAGATATACCTGGCGAAGGTTGGGATTTTCGTCCATCAATGCCACATGCCGTGTAACAACCTGCTCGAAGGGGAGCCCAGTGTCCTCTGAGGTATCGAACGCGGCAGGTGTGTGGCGATGAGCGGCCAGCCAGCCGTCGAAGCCGAGACGCGCCATATCGTCGAAGACGTTGACGAATGCCACGCTGTTGCTCTCAGGGCGCCACTGGAACACCAATTTCTGGAAAGCCTGGGTTACGAAGCCGTCCCATATGAACCGTTGGGTAACGGGATAGCCGACTACATCAACGCCACCCAAACGCTGGAATTCCGTCCAGAAGGTGATCCCATCGGCATCAGTGACGGTGTAGCCAACCCCACCTGCACCTCCGAAGCCGTTGGCCTGAGAGTAGAACCATCCATCCTGCACGGCGTAATCCAGCTCCGAGGTAGAAGCCGGTGCGGCCAGCAGGGCAAAGGTTGCGTCGATCAGGGTGTTT
>JBMNNU010000284.1:0-4333 GCA_050942695.1 Chloroflexota bacterium | reverse complement strand
CCTGATTCCTCGCTCCCGAACCCCGCTCGTCTCGTAGTACAATTCCCCCAACAATCGTTGCACAAAAGGGGTCTCTATGGACGACATCGTCACAAGAAGCGCACGGGAGCTATCCCTTCCCGCTCATCAGGTTGCCAGCGCCGTCGAGCTGCTGGACACGGGGAACACAATTCCATTCATCGCCAGGTATCGGAAAGAGGCCACCGGAGGGCTGGACGAGGTCCAGCTTCAGGCGATCCAGGATCGGGTCGAATATCTGCGTAACCTCGAGAAACGCCGAGCCGACGTGCTCAGGCTGATCGACGAGCAGGGCAAGCTGACGCCGGAGCTGGCTGAAAAGATCAACCAGGCCGAGACTCTCCACGAGCTAGAAGATCTCTACCTGCCCTATCGCCCCAAGCGGAAGACCAGGGCCAGCGTGGCCCGAGAGAAAGGCTTGGGGCCGCTGGCAGATCTGATAATCGCCCAGGCGGTGATGGAGAGCACCCTGGATGAGCAGGGACAGCCATTCCTCAACGAAGAGTTGGGGCTAGAGACCCTGGAGCAGGTCTACGCCGGGGCAAGGGATATCGTTGCCGAGGTTGTTGCCGAGGACGCCGACGTGCGGGGGGCAATGCGCGACCTGTTCTTCCGGGAAGCGCTCCTCACCGCTAAGGTGATCGACCCGGCCAAAGACCCAGGCCAGAAGTACACCCTCTATTACGAGTTCAGCGAGCCGGTGGGCAAGGTCCCGCCCCACAGGGTTCTGGCCATCAACCGCGCCGAGCGGGAGGAGGTGCTGCGAGTCTCCGTAGATCTGCCCTACGAGATGGCCCGCCTCGTCCTGGAATCGCACTACCAGCCCAACCCCCAATCCATCTTCGCTCAGCAGTTGGAGATGGCTATGGAGGACTCCTACAAGCGGCTGCTCTCGCTCTCCCTGGAACGGGAGGTGCGCGCAACCCTCACCGAGAAGGGGGAAACCCACGCCATCTCTCTCTTTGCAGCCAACCTCCGGAAGCTGCTGCTGCAGCCCCCGCTCAGGGGACAGAAGGTGATGGGGATTGACCCCGGCTTCCGCACCGGCTGCAAGGTGGCGGTGGTGGACGCTACAGGCAAATATCTGGAGGGGACCACCATCTACCCCCACGAGCCCCAGAGACAATGGAACCAGGCTAAAGAGACTATAGCTGCTCTCGCCAAGAAGCACGAGGTGGAGATAGTGGCCATCGGCAACGGCACCGCCTCACGGGAGACGGAGGCTCTGGTGGCTGAGGTTATCGACGAGGTAGATTTCAAGCTCGCCTACACGATCGTCAACGAGGCGGGGGCCTCGGTCTACTCGGCCTCGGAGGTAGCCCGCCAGGAGTTCCCCGATCTGGAGGCCGCGCAGCGGGGCAACATCTCCATCGCCCGGCGCCTGCAGGACCCGCTGGCTGAGCTGGTCAAGATCGACCCCAAGTCCATAGGAGTGGGCCTCTACCAGCACGACGTCGACCAGAAGGAGCTGGCAAAGGAGCTGGACCGGGTGGTGGTCAACTGCGTCAACTACGCCGGGGTGGACGTCAACACTGCATCGGCTTCGTTGCTGCAGTATGTATCTGGGATCAATCGCCGGGTGGCGGAGAAGCTGGTGCAGTACCGCTACGAGCACGGCCCCTTTAGGAGCCGGGATGATCTGAAGAAGGTGTCGGGTATGGGGCCGGCCACATTTACACAGGCGGCGGGCTTCCTGAAGGTGCCTGGTGGCGAGAATCTGCTGGACAACACCTTCATCCACCCGGAGAGCTACGAGGTTGCGCAGAAGCTGATCGACCGGCTGCCTGAGCCCAGAGACGGGGAGAAGCTGCCCCAGAGGGTGTCCCGCTTCAGGAGGAAGATGGAGTCCAAAGGGATCACCGTAGAAGCGCTGGCGGCCGAGCTTGGCACCGGGGCGCCGACGTTGAAGGACATCCTGGACAACCTCGAGAAGCCGGGCTTGGATCCCCGCGACTCTCTGCCTAAGCCGATCCTTCGGCAGGACGTGCTGAAGATGGAGGATCTGAAGCCGGGGATGATGCTCCAGGGGACGGTGCGCAACGTCGTGGATTTCGGGGCATTCGTGGACATCGGGGTCAAGCAGGACGGCCTGGTGCACATCTCCGAGATGGCCGACCGCTTCGTCCGGAACCCGCTGGAGATAGTGGGGGTAGGCGACGTTGTGACCGTGCGGGTGCTCGGTGTGGACCTTGCCCGCGGCCGGATCCAGCTCAGCATGAAGAGCGCGAGCTGAGACGCGGAGACGCGGAGAAACAGGATGGGCAGGATAAGCAGGATGAGCAGGATAGCCCGGTGAATGAGGCGAGGGCATGTGCATGCCCGCCAGTTTACCGGACAGTTACACACCCGTAGTGCATGGCCCTGTGCCATGCCATCCACGTTGGCCTGCATTATCTAGGAAGGCATATACCAACGAGGACTTCATCGAGCGCGCGAGCGCCCGATGCTGGGAGCGCGGGCGGCTCACCCGCCAGGAAATCCTGGTGGAGGATAGCCCATTACAGGCTACATTACTGACCGCTGCATAGGTATCTAAAGACGGGTCCAGGGCGCAGCGCCTGGCGGGGCTTGGGGTGTCCCCAATAAATTTATTTTCCTATGCAGGGGTCAATAGTAGACCGATTAAGCCCTGTGTTGTATTGTAGGCAACCACAAGCGACTTGAAGCCGGGATCGGCCATCGTCGCCGGCGCCCGGCGTGGAGGGGGACCATGCCCGGGGCCGGGCGAGTCGGAGAGCGGGGATACACCTCCGAGGAGATGGAGGCGCTGCGGGAGGGTGCGGGGGCTCTGGGCTTATCTCTGGAGCAAGTTCTCAACCTGCTGGGGGAAAGCACGCTGGACGTCTACCTGAACCAGGTGGCCTGCTGGAGGAACGTGCCGGCCCGTGTCTGGGGGTACACCCTGGGCGGCTATCAGGTGATCAAGAAGTGGCTCAGCTATCGAGAGCGGAGTTACACATCCAATGTCTCCGTTCAGCCACAAACGGCGGTGGGCGAACCGTGCTTACAAGTCATCGATTACATGAACTGGGCTGTGCAGCGGGCTTTCGTAAAACGGGAGATGCGCTACTACCGTTTTGTAGAGGATAAAGTAAGCTTGCTGGTAGATCGTTACGACGTTAATAACTATCCCCGCAATTGGTATCACAGGGATAACCCATTCGATATTATAAAAGCCAGCCCCCTGTAAGCTAGTCTCGGTTTTCGAGCGCACGGCATGAAGCCGGCTTTCACTTACAGGCGACTGGCTAGTTGCTTTTCGTGTATAAGTATACCAGGAATGTCAAGCATAATGCTTGATTCTAAACTATTGTTCAAATGGATCGGTTTCTAGCTATGTTTATGAATTGAATAGCGCCACGAGCTAGATCCGATTGTTGTTGATGGGGGGCCATGATAGACTGTTTTGGTCAAATGGTGTATTTAACCCTCTAACGAACTAGAATCCGATCGAGACCACAACTCTCGCTGACATTTTACCTTGTGTAGGGAGGAGAGCCGTGAGCAACAGCCCTAGAGGCGCATTTATTCAGAGGGATGAGAAGAGCTATGCAATAGTGCCGAGAACCCCGTTGGGCTTGGTGACTCCTGAAACGCTGGAGACCATCGCCAAGGTTGTGCGGAAATTCGAGATCCCGGTTATAAAGATCACATCGGCTCAGCGCATGGCGCTGGTGGGCATCAAACTTGAGCAGGTCGAGCGGATCTGGCAGGAGTTGGGTATGGGCGTTGGGCCGGCTGTGGAGGTCTGCGTTCACTACGTCCAAGCCTGCCCCGGCAATGCGCTGTGCAAGTATGGAATGCAGGACTCCCTGGGCCTCGGAACGGAATTGGAAAAGATGTTCGTGGGCAAGGATCTGCCGGCCAAAGCGAAAATCGGCATCTCCGGCTGCCCAATGAACTGCGGCGAGAGCTATATGCGGGACTTCGGAGCCTTTGGAAAACGTTCCGGATGGACGGTCATCTTCGGCGGAAACTCGGGCGGGAGGCCTCGTATCGGCGACGTCATAGCCGAAGGGCTGGACAAGGATGGGGTCATCGACTTAGCCCGCAAATGCTTCGAGTACTACGCGGCTAACGCCAGAAAGAGGGAGAGGACGGCGCGCTTCATCGAGCGCATCGGCATCGAGGAGTTCAAGAAGGCTGTGCTGTTGTAATACCGGCCGGGGGATTGAAAGATCAAACGCGGGCGAGCCCCAAGTCTCCGGAAAAACGCTGGTTTCGACGCCTGGCCATAAATGGACCAGGCTGAGACGCTCGGCATGGTTCACGGCACGAGTCACAATGTAGCGTCGGGCCTTGTGCCTGACGTGGT
>JBMNNU010000282.1:0-4334 GCA_050942695.1 Chloroflexota bacterium | reverse complement strand
GGTCTGATCCGTCGGATTGGTCGGATCGGACTGATCGGTCGGATCAGACCGGCCACTACGAGATGAGGTGCGTTTGGTTTTTTTATTAACAGCCATCACCGACCTTTAGCGTCTCAGACCGCTGCTTGAGCGGCGGGAGACCCCACAATGGCGGGCTTTCCCAGAAACATTACGGCAACTTCAGGAGGGGATCAACGGGGTGAAAAAACAGCATCGACCCTGAAGGGCTGGGCTAACCACCTTCGCCCGGCCGTAGTTAGCAAGGCCGTTTACGACCGAGGAAAATCGCGCAAATCCGGTGATCAATTCGTTTAACTTAAACCCGCCAGCAACCTTCTTGTATACTGCAACGCTTGCTGGGCGGCCTCATCGCTGCTGGGGATCGGCAGAAGCTCCATACTCAGGTAGTGGTCGTAGCCCACTTCCCTAAGCTTGGCTACGATCTTCGCTAGATCGAGGTGCCCTCGGCCTGGAGCCTGCCGGTTGCTATCCGGCAGGTGTATGTTGAGTATCCGGCCTCGTGCCGCATCTATAGCATCGTATATAGATGGCTCCTCGATATTCATGTGGAAGCTATCCAGGAGCAGGCCGGTATTCGGGCAATCCAGCAGATCCAGGAGTTCTAGCGCTTCGCTGACTGTATTGATGAAATTGGTCTCGTAGCGGTTGAGCGGCTCGATGGCCAGGCTGACGCCCAGAGGCGCCGCGAATTTGGCGCAGCTTTGGAGGCACTCGACAACCCACAACCGCTGCTGGCGGCTTAGCTCCAGATCATCCGACAGCTTGGCCCTTATGCCGCCGACATCGATAGATGCACCCCAGTGAGCGGCCAGGCGGATGTGGTCGAATACCCTGTCCAGGGCTAGTTTTCGCACCTCAGGATCGGGATGGGCAAAGCTCCAACCGTTTTTGAAGCAGGCTAAGCCCGGCCCGAGAGCGTTGACCGAAAGGCCGCGAGAGTCGACTTGTCTGGCGATCCAATCGATTCCCGTCTCGCGCGGGTCCAGGATGAAAAGTTCGACCGCGTCGTAGCCCATAGCAGCAGCTCTGTCCAAACAGCCCGGCAGGTCGCCGCTGAACAGCATCGGGGCGAATGGCCCAGGTGTATCTGTCACCGAAGCGCTGATCTTCATTAGGCGCCTCCTAGCAATAGTGGGTAGAAGCTACGTTCCGCCTGATCTGCTCGTTTCGGCAGCATCCTATCAAATTGCGCTAAGCAAGCTTACGGTATTCCGAGGTGGATCGACTGTCAAGTAGCTGATGGGCTGCTGGTTGTTCCTCTTCCCACAGAATGCTATCATTCCAACCTGCTAACAATGAGGCTTCGGAGCTGTGCATTGGGTTCTCTTATCACTGGCATCGGGTATATCGGGAGCAGGCTGGCGGAGATGCTTCTGGATTCGGGCGAGCCGGTGGTGGGGCTGGACAACCTATTCTCTACCGACACCACCCTCATCCAGCGGCTCTGTACTCGACCCGGCTTCACTTTCGTCGAAGGGGACGTATCCGACGAGCAAGCTGTGAGGCGCGCATTCAACGCAGGGATCGAAATCGAGACCGTCTACCACATGGCGGCGCAGTCCAGCGCCCGTCCCGATGCAGCCCCGGTCCGTTACACGGAAGAGACCAACCTGATAGGGCCAAGGGTGGTGCTTGAGCAGGCATGCGAGGCAGGGGTGCACACCTTCGTCTTCGGTAGCTCGCTCCAGATCTATGGTCGGAGGGTCAGCGGGAGTGTGGACGAGAATCGAGCTTTTGGACCGCTGCTGGATATGAACCACCTCTCAAAGATTTATGTTGAGAAGCTGATGGAGATGTTCTCCATCAACCGGGAAATCCGCTGCATAGCGGCGCGCATCGGCCTCGTGTATGGGAAAGGCCCGGTTATGAAGGCCGACCCCCGCTTCATGACCGCTCCCAACAAGTTTTGCTGGCAGGCCGCGAGAGGAGAGACCCTCAGAGTGGATGCCAGTGGGTTCCAACCCACCAGCATGGTGCACCTGGACGACGTATGCCGCGGTTTGCTGGCCATGAGCCGATGGAGCGTGCCCCGCTTCTCAGCCCTCAACTTGATAGGCGAGACCGCATCGCCAGCGCAGGTAGCCGAGATGGTCTGTAGGATTGGGGCATCTCGCGGGCTGCAAGTTCGGCTCGAGAGCACTCCTCCCGAGAAGCCTGTAGCCGGATGCTCCTTCCAATCCGCTCTGGAGTCGACCGGCTTTTCTCCAACAAAGTCTCTCGAACGGGACCTGCCTGCGGTGCTCGACTTTTATTTAAATGAAGGGAATCCAAATATACAGCACAATATCCCCATTGAGGAGGGGAAGTACTCATCGGAGCCTATCCGATGAAAGTGCTCGTTACCGGTGGAACGGGGTTTATCGGCTCCCACCTCGTGGATGCCCTGTTGGAGAGGGGCCACTATGTGATCACCCTTTCGACGCGGCCGGATGGTCCCAACGGTGTCGAGCACCATCAGCTCGACGTTGCCAGTGATGAGGCTACCGAGCTTGCATCCAAGGTCGAGGCTATCGTCCACCTCGCAGGCCTGTCCAACGCCTCCGTTTCCTTCGCGGACCCGTTCCAATTTAACCGAGTCAACGCTTTAGGGACGCTGGCGATCCTGGAGGGGGCGCGCCGCAGTGGTGCTCGGGTCGTTTTCGCATCCTCGCAGAGGATCTACCGCCCCTCCCTGCAGCCAATCCCGGAGTTCGGGCTGATTGAACCGCAGGACCCCTACGGCTACAGCAAGCTGTGTGGGGAATCCTGGCTCGAGATGTACGCCCGCTTCTACGACCTACAAACAGTCGCGTTGAGGTTTTTTTCAGTATACGGTCCGGGCCTCAAAGTTGTCGGCGGCACTAGCGGGGTAGCGGGCATATTCGTAGGGCGAGCTCTCAGGGGAGAGCCGATAACCGTCCACGCGAACCAGAAGCGAGACCTCACCTACGTATCCGATGTGGTGCAGGGTATACTGCTGACGCTGGATAACGCGGTATCGCCTGGAAGCTGTTACAATGTCGCGACCGGCGTAGGGACCTCCATGGAGGGGCTGGCTGAGCTGGTTTGCGAGTTGACCCACTCCCGCTCGAAAATCACCGTAGAGAGCTCGGAGAGTTTCGGCTACCTGGTAGCCGATATCTCCAAAGCCCAAGAAGAACTAGATTACTCCCCTCGTGTCGACCTGGCAGAGGGGTTGGAGAGATACATTGCCTGGTATCGCGCCAACAGCTAGGGTATTGCTGAAGGCAAGGCCAACGGAAGCGCAACTGGCGGACCGGCTCTCAGAGCCGGTACCACCAGGCTTAGAGCTATACCTGGATGCCGAGGATCTTAAGGACCTCGACTACCTGAATCACCTGGCCTGCCGCTTGAGGGAGCTGCGGCCGTTCACGGAATTTGTGTACGTTGTTGAGGGACCCATTCGCTCCCTGGACGGCTCCTTTTTCGATCTCAGCGTCAACAGTGAGGCGAACCGCGAATGCCTGCTCCGCCTGGTCGATCTGGCGGAGGCCATTGGGTCTGAGGCTGTTCTCATACATGCCATCACGCCCATGCGTTTGGAGACTCCTCTCAGTCAGGGGCTAAGGCGCGCCAAGCTGGAAGCTTCGCTACCCCTGGTGGAGCACTACGTCCGAGTTGCCCAGCAGCGAGGTCTTGTACCGCTGCTGGAAAATATTCCCCCCGTAGCGAGGCAAAGGGAATCTTCGTTTATGTGCACCCCGATAGGGATGAGTGCCGAGGACTTGATCTTCTTCTCGTCTCGCTTCCCGGGGTTGGGCGCTACCGTGGACCTCTCCCACGCCGGATTGTATTTGAACGGTCGCAACATGGAACCCAGCCAGGCCCCGGCGGAACTAGATCCCATTGTCCGGTATCTTTCCACCTTCGACGATACCCCGGATATAGAGTCCTACCTGAAGAGGGTCGAGCCATTTCTCTTCGAGGTGCACGTGTCCAACGCGCGGGGGCTGATTGAAGAGGGTCTACCCTACGGGGATGGCGACCTTGACTTGGACGCCCTGGCGATCCGGCTTGCGCCTTCCGTTCGATATCTGGTAACGGAAACACTGGAACCCGACGCCGACAAGGGGGTGTACATGCGGGAAGCGCAGCAGAGGTTGGAGATGGCATTGGGATGTGTTGAGATATGGGGACGCGGAGACGAGGAGACGCGGAGACAAGGAGATGGACCCCACCCCCTGCCCCTCCCCCACGGGGAGAGGGGAGAGGAACTCCCTCTCTCTGAGGGAGATTCAAATCCCCCTCTCCCTATGGGAGAGGGTCGGGGTGAGGGCTCGCTTGAGAGACAACCAAATGGTTGCCCTCACCCT
>JBMNNU010000281.1:0-4362 GCA_050942695.1 Chloroflexota bacterium | reverse complement strand
CCTGGAAGTCTCGGCGGCGATCGATCCGGATACTCAAGACCTCATCGCCACCGCTCTCGCCAGAGCGATCGAGCAGCACCTGAAGGATGAGGGGCATCAGATTTCGCAGCCTGCTACTGTGGGGCCTAGATAGCAGACCCTACCGGTAGCTTGTTCTAGAGCTTTTGGTTTTCTTTCGCACTGGATAGTTTTCCTGGTACAATTCCTGTTTGTGCAAAGTGCACAAGAGATTGGAGTCTGCTCGGATAACTCAACATCGGGAAGGTTTGGATGGCGGTCACTGTCGAGGATCTCCTGCAGCTAGCATTGCCCCCTGGCACTCGAGTAGTCGGAGGGGTAGCCGGACTTCGACGAGAGGTAGTATGGGCCCGGACTCTCCGCCCTAGACCTCCGGCATTCGAAGCCCTGGAAGGGGGCGAACTGGCTATTCTCTCCAGCGCACATCTGAGTCTGGTTGGAGGGTCGATGACTCTCTCATACGTCGTTGCCCGTTTGGCTGAGGTGGATGTTGCAGCCATTGCTGTGTTGGGAGAGATCGAGCCGGAGGCTGTAGCATCGGCTGATTCCGCCATGATTCCCCTGATCCAACTGCCCGCTGATGCTTCTTTGGTGGAGGTAGAGAGGTCCGCGATCGCTACCGTGGTAGACAAGCAGGCTGAGCTGCAGAGATGGGCATCCGAGATTCACCGGGAACTCTCCCAGTTGACCTTCGAGGAGCGAGGGATTCAGGCTGTAGTGGATCGACTGGCGCAAATCTGCGGAAAGGCCGTGGCGATAGAGGACGATCAGTTTCGGTTTCAAATCGGCGCAACCGTTCCGAACATCATCCATCCGGAAGAGATGGATCTGTGCTCGAACTGGCAGCAGTTGGCTGAGTGGTCTCACTCGGTCTCTCTCTCCGGCATGCATACCCCGGTCGGTAAGTTCCCCGTGCCGGGAACACCATTTTCCCGCTTTGTGGCGTTGATCCCTGCCAGAGACGGCGTGGCTGGGTATCTTTCAGTGATCGCGCCTGAGTCAGAGTTGACCGAGTTAGACCGGCTGGCCGCCAGCCGAGGGGCTTCAGTCTGTGCGGTGGAGGTAGCCAAGGAGGCTGCGGTTGGGGAAGCTGAAGCGCGGCTGAGGGGCGACCTGCTGGACCAATTGCTTTCCGAGGATGTGGAGGGCAACCAGGTGCTGTTGGGAAAAGCCCGGCGCCTCGGATACAACCCAACGATCCCGTCGCTTGTTATCGCCTTCAAAGTGGCGCCAAGGGACAGCAGACGAGCGGGGACACCTTTCAGGGTTTTCGACAGGGCTGTGAGACAGTTGGAGACGATGGTAAGGGTGGAGCTATCTCGCCGGGAGGGCAAGTCCCTCGTAGCTACCAGAGGCAATATGGTCGTAGCGGTGATCCCTTCTCCTACGAAACCCACGAGCAGCCAATCGAAAGAGCTAGCGGAGGATATTCGGAGCCACGTTCAAAAGTCGTTAGGCAACTACCTGGTCGCGGCGGGTGTCGGACGCTCCACACATGCAGGGATCTCCCTAGCAACCGCTTTCAAAGAAGCCGAAGGGGCTTTAGGCGTGGGAATAAGGGTCAACGGTTTGGCCTCGACGACCTTTTTTGGCGATCTTGGGGTATTGCGGCTGCTGGCGCAAATTACCAACCACTCAGAGCTAGAAAGCTACTGTGAAGAGGTGTTGGGAAAACTGGATGAGCACGATACAAAGACTGGGGGTGAACTGCTGAAGACACTCGAAGCCTTGTTCCGATACAACGGGAACTTGAGTAAAACAGCCGAGCAGTTATCGCTACACCGTAACTCCCTTCTTTATCGTTTGCGTCGAGTAGAGGAGATAAGCGGCTACAATCTGGAAGATCCGGAGATTCGACTTTCTCTCCAGGTTGCTCTGAAGGCTCGGCAACTATTGGCAGCCGAGCGCAACGACGGTTAACGGCTATTGTCCTTAGATGTTAAGAGGAGGAGACAGTGACTAACGGGTCCAGTAAAGATAGAGCAAGAATGCAAGAGGTACTGGAGCTGGTTGAGCGCGAACAGGTGAAGTTTATCAATCTGCAGTTCACCGATATAGTGGGCATGGTGAAGCATGTTACCCTTCCGGCCCACGAACTGGGCGACGCTCTTGAGCATGGCAAATGGTTCGATGGCTCGTCCATCGAGGGTTTTGCCCGCGTCCACGAGAGCGATATGTATCTGGAGCCTGACCTGGATACCTTTGGGATCGTACCATTCAGCCAGGGGGGGCTAACCACTGCAAAGGTGATCTGCAATATCTGCACGCCGGATGGTGAGCCCTTTATTGGCGATCCGAGGTATGTTCTTAGGATGGCTCTGAAAGAAGCCAGGGAGATGGGTTACGAATTCTATGTAGGCCCCGAACTGGAGTTCTACCTGTTCAAGCTGAATGGCCAGAACCAACCTGAACCGCTCCCCCACGACGAGGGTTCGTACTTCGATATCTCTACCGACCAGGCTGCTGAGGTCCGTAAGGAGATGGTGGAGGCCCTGGAGCTTCAGGGGATCGCAGTGGAGACCAGCCACCACGAAGTGGGTCCCGGCCAGCACGAGATCGACATGAGATACGACGAAGCTTTGCGGGTGGCGGACAAGGTGGTGGAGTTCAAGACTACGTTGAAATCTGTAGCCCACCGCCACGGCCTCCACGCGACCTTTATGCCCAAGCCTGTGTTTGGGATTGCCGGTAACGGTATGCATATCCATCAAAGCTTGTGGAGCATCACCGAGGGGAAAAATGTATTCTACGATCGGCACGACCAGTACGGCCTTTCCGAGATCGCTAAAAAGTACATCGCCGGACAGTTGGCTCACGCCAAGGGTATATGTGCCGTCCTCTCACCTCTGATCAATTCCTACAAGCGATTGGTGGCCGGCTTCGAAGCCCCGGTGTATGTAAGCTGGGCACGCACCAACCGCTCTGCTCTAGTCAGGGTTCCGAAGTTCAGCCCCCATAATACCGATGCTACCAGGGTCGAGCTGAGAAGCCCGGATCCAACCTGCAACCCTTATCTAGCCTTTGCTGTAATGCTGAAAGCGGGGCTTGACGGAATAAAGAACAACCATCCTCTTCCACAGCCCATCGAGGAGGATCTCTACGAGTTCACAGATGAGATGATGGCCCGCCATGGCGTTGAGGTGCTGCCTGGATCGCTCCACGAGGCTCTGGACGAGATGGAGAGAGATCCGTTAGTAAGAGAGGCGCTCGGCCCCCACATCTACTCTCGCTTCCTCGAAGCCAAGACCATAGAGTGGAAGGATTTCCGGAAGCGGGTAACGTCCTGGGAGATTCAGAGGTATCTAGGGATATATTAAACATAAAGGGGGGACGGTCTGAGACCCCCCCCTTTTGCTCTAACCTACCCGAGCCGGCACTTCGGTTTGCGCCCGGAAATCAAGGGCTTTTCGATAAAGTTCGACATATTTGTTAGCAGCGGCTTCCCAGGAGTAATCCGCCTGCATCCCTCTCTCCATCAGCTTGCGCCAGCTATCTTTGTACTTGTACCCCTCGAGAGCTCTTACTACAGCCGCGAACAGCATCATCCCGCTGTATTTATCGAAGGTGAACCCGTTGCCCTCACCGGTTCGAGGATCGAAGTCCTTAACAGTATCGGCGAGACCTCCGGTGTTTCTAACCACCGGGACGCTGCCGTACCGCATGGCGATCATCTGGCTGGTACCGCATGGCTCGAAGCGGGATGGCATCAGGAAGAGGTCGCTTGCCCCGTAGATCTTTTGAGCTAGCGTATTGTTGAAGGTGAGAAAGACCGCCATCTTGGAAGGGTGCCGTTTCTGAACGCGAGTCAGCATCTCGTGGTAGTACTGATCGCCCGTGCCAAGCACGACCATCTGGAGGGGCAGGTCCATCAATCCGTCGATGACCTCCGTCAAGATGTCGAACCCCTTCTGGTTGTTCAGACGAGAGATACAGGCGATGAGAGGGATGTTTTCGTTAACCGCCAGGTTTGCTTCTCGCTGAAAGGCGAGTTTGTTGGCTACTCGCCGATCGAGAGTGGAGATATCGTAATTCTGAGATAGGTTGGGATCGGTGGCCGGATTCATAACGTCGTAGTCGATCCCGTTCAGGATGCCGAAGAGCCGGTCCTTTCGATCGTGCAGCAGGGTATGCAGCTTCTCCCCGTACTCGGGCGTCTGGATCTCCCTGGCATAGGTCTCGCTGACGGTGCTGATCACATCCGCGAACAGGATTCCGTGAGCCATCAGCGCGACCACGTTGGGCAACTCCTCGATCTGCGGATAAAGAAATGTGTACTCCTCGACACCCGCAATTTCTAGGATTCGCCATCCGAATATCCCCTGGTAGGCCAGGTTGTGGATGGTG
>JBMNNU010000013.1:0-23101 GCA_050942695.1 Chloroflexota bacterium | reverse complement strand
AACTGTTCGGTAGTATAGCGTTACGGTGGCGCAGAATCAACAAACATGTTCGAGATCTTGCAAGCACACCGATTACTTAGACTGCGATTGCCTTCTGAAGCTCTTCCACAACCTGGCCGAGGTCTATGATCCAGGCTGAGGCCATCTGGCCGGGCTGTCGAAGCGTGGAGATCAAGTCATCCCCGCGCCGCTCGAAAACGTCCTTCCCGTCGCTGACCAGGTAGGTATTGGCGAAGCTCGCCGTTTTCCGGCGCGTGCGCAGATAGCGTACCACCTTCCTCAACGCCTGGAGGCTGATGCCTGCGGTACGCAACTGCTGAGCAACTCGTAGCGCCACGAGGTCGGGAAAAGAGTAGAGCCGCTGGGTCCCTTTGCCTTTCGCCCCGGCCATGCTCGGGGTGATAAAGCGCGAAGTCGCCCAGTAATCCAGGGTGCGATACGGAACGCCGGAGAGCTTGGAAGCTTGCC
The DNA here is from genome assembly GCA_050942695.1 of Chloroflexota bacterium. Lineage (GTDB taxonomy): Bacteria > Chloroflexota > UBA6077 > UBA6077 > UBA6077 > JBMNNU01. The sequence continues at coordinate 22,633 of JBMNNU010000013.1, read as the reverse complement.
CGGCGGTAAAACCATCTTTTACAGACAAACTCATTCTACATCTCGTCCATTTCAAGAGAGGCCAAGGGGTACATGTATTCCGCGGAGGCGCTAACGCCATCCCTGCGTTCGAAATAATGCGCTTGTTCGTGCCGCCTAGGGCCAGAGCAGCCTACGCCACCACGGCCATCGTCTCTTTTGTTCGGCGTGAAGCTGCCGCAGTGCCTCGCGTAGGGCTTCTTCGCAGTCCAGATGTTCGGCTGTGAACACACGAGGAGTAGGGCTGACATTGAGCGAACTGTTGATACCCTCTGCCGCACCTGTGTAGCGAGCGTTCACGAATAACCGCTCACGAGAGCCCGCCGACCGCAGAGCAGGAAAATCCGAAGCGCGCGCATTCAAAGCGATCACCTCACTGGTCTTGGGGAATACAATGCAGTGGTTTGTATTATAGGTGAGAGATGAACCTTATGCAAGATGCTTTTCGATCGTTTTGAAGCCGAGATAAAGAATTTCGGGTGGCCGCTGGTTGTCAGTGTGTGATAAAATCTTCTTAGGGCAAACGGTGATCGCGCTTGCGCCGGGGTGGCGAAATCGGCAGACGCGGCGGACTTAAAATCCGCTACCCGCAAGGGTATAGGGGTTCGAGTCCCCTCCCCGGCACCTTTCTCTGGCTCTCAGTCGTTGCTGAGGGCTTTTTTGTATCCTGGCCACGCCACATTCCGGGCATATCTCCTGCTACTCCTGCCTGCGAAAGGTCGTAGTCTCGTGGATACGATTCTTTTATTCCTACCAGGAGGATGTGATGCCGTACGAGAGCCTCGATGATCTGCCAGGCAGCGTCAGGGAGCACTTGCCGAAGCATGCGCAGGAGATATACAGGGCTGCGTTCAATAGCGCTTGGGATCAGTACGGCCACGATGAGGCCAGAGCGCACCGGGTTGCGTGGGGTGCAGTTGAGAGGGAGTATCACAAAGATGAGCAAGGACGGTGGGTTAAGAATGTAGACCGAGCCGCCTGAACCCGCCTCCCTACCCTTAAGAAATTGTAGATTTTACCGATTATTTCTATGTATAGCTGATCCTGTCGCCGATTTCTTGTCTCCCCCCAGGGGCTTGCCGATCATGACGCTCAACGAAATTCTATTGGCTTATAGAAGCCTGAGGCAGCAGGCAATAACGGCTTTGAGGGCGAAGAGCACTCGCGAGCTTATAGCAATGCGCAAACGCTACGAGTCCACGCATCGCTACCTCTACCTGCACCCCGCGCTTTGGACCATCAGCTCCCGACGTCCTCAAAAAAAGAGAATGCTGGAGATCCCTCTGCCCGCTGCAAACGACCAACACCCGATCCGTACCATGGCCAGGGGCATCGACAAACAGTTGAGCCAGTGGCTAAAAACTGCTGGTATGCAGCTTCCTGCCAGGGATAGGAAGCTGTTGGACCAGATCGCTTCGGCTCAACCCCCCATCGAGAGGGAGATTGCCCGTTCGGTAGAGACCCGAGCTTCCCCACTGAGCGTCGCTACGCGTTGACCGCTGTTCGCAGCCAGCGCGCCTCCGAGACGGATGGAGATGCCTACTAATTCCCCTTTCCGACTTCGATATGGTCCCAGTTCTTACGCAGCCTCCCCATCCAGGGCCGACGCATCTTCGAGCTAGCATGTTCAGCACTTTAGGGCTATGGATGGGCGCCGCTCTCGATTGCCTCGACCAAAATAAGATGCGTCGGCTCTGGGGGGAGCATTCAGTGTCTTCCTCGTTGTAAGCATCTGGTTGCTGTGGTATAGTGAGCCCCCGTTGGAGGCAATTCACGGTGCGATACGGGATCGTTGCCGATATTCACGCAAACCTAGCTGCTTTTGAGGCCGTACTTGCCGATATGGGGCAGGTGGATGCCCTGTGGTGTCTGGGAGACCTTGTTGGCTACGGCCCCGATCCCAACGAATGCATCGAACTACTTCGCCGCCACAACCACCAATGCGTCATCGGCAACCACGATCTGGCCGCCATCGGCCGACTCGATACCACCGATTTCAACGCTACTGCCGCCGAAGCTGCCGAATGGACGGCTCGCAATCTCACCGATCGATCCCGACTATATCTGGAGGGGCTTCCAGAGAAGGTAGTCGTCGAGAGCTTCACCCTGGTCCACGGCAGCCCCAGATCCCCTGTCTGGGAATACATCTTCGAGGAGAGTAGAGCGGCAGTCAATTTCGATCAGTTCGATACCCAAGCATGCCTGGTGGGCCACACGCACGTTCCCGCTCTCTACATCCAGGAAGCGGCCAGCCACAAGATCATCGGCAGGATACCTGGCCCTGGGGATAAGGTGGATGTAACACAGAGCCGGATCCTGGCTAACCCCGGGGGCGTTGGGCAGCCCAGAGATGGAGACCCCCGCGCTGCCTACGCTATCTATGACTCAGATTCTGGGATTCTGGAATGGAGACGAATAGGTTACCCCATCCAGATCACACAACAGAGGATGAGGGATGCCGGGCTGCCTACCCGATTGATAGAACGGCTGGACTTCGGGTGGTAGCGGACCAGAATTTTCTCAATACTCAAAGCAGTTGACAGGTTGCCTACCAAGTAATAGGCTGTGCATAACCCCGATGTCTGCTCCTTCTGGGCTATTCGGCGGGTTCAATTGCGATTGTTGTGGTTGCCATGAAGATACCAGTACGGCTTTCGGCTAGTCAGGACCTAACATCAGTTCCCGGTTAAGGCGTAGGCATATCGGGGTCCGGCTCCACACAATACACTATCGGTGCGGAGCGTATAGGTAACAGGATAGATGGAGGATCCATTGACAGACAAAGAGAAGGTCCCACTAAAGAGTCCCGGGTTATCGAAGGCTGTCAGCAATTACAACCCTTTTGACGATGTGGTCAAAACCGTTGACAAAGCAGCCGCTTACCTGGATTACGAAGAGGGTATCATAGACCGGATCAAGAATCCCAAGAGGCAGGTGATCGTCTCAATTCCCATTCACCTCGATTCCGGGCAAACCAAGGTGTTCACCGGATATCGGGTCCTCCACGATACCACGCGCGGCCCTGGCAAGGGCGGTATCAGATATCACCCAAGCGTAAACCTGGACGAGGTTAAAGCCCTGGCAGCCTGGATGTCCTTCAAGTGTGCAGTGGTGGACGTCCCATTCGGAGGCGCTAAGGGCGGAATCGTATGTGATCCACTCCACCTATCCGAGCGCGAAAAGGAGCGTTTGACTCGCCGTTACATAGCCGAAATCTTCGATCTGATCGGCCCAGATCTCGATATTCCCGCTCCGGATGTGGGAACCAACCAGCAGGTCATGGCCTGGATAATGGACACCTTCAGCATGAAGAAGGGGTACGTGGAGCACGGCGTAGTAACGGGCAAGCCCATATCCCTTGGCGGTTCCGCAGGCCGATTGGAGGCCACCGGCCGCGGCCTGCTGTACGTAGCCCAGGAGGCTCTTAAGCGGTACGGAGGTTCGCTGGAGGGGGCCAAATTCGTCATCCAGGGTTTCGGCAACGTTGGTTCCAGCGCAGCCAGGTTACTGCACCAGGCGGGTGCGCGCATCATTGCCGTGGGCGATATCTCGGGCGCCATATACAACGGTAAGGGATTGGATATCCCAGCCTTGCTCCAATATACAAAGAGCAACATCTTCGTTAAGGGTTTCCCCAACTCGGAGCCAATGAGCAACGAGTTGCTACTCGAATGCCCATGCGACGTGCTGCTCCCCGCCGCCCTAGAGGGCCAGATCACAGAGAAAAACGCCGATCGCATTTCGGCTAAGTTCGTCCTGGAAGGAGCCAACGGCCCCACGACCCCTGAAGCGGATGCTATCCTGGCAGAGAGGGGCATCAAGCTAATACCGGACATATTGGCCAACGCAGGCGGCGTGGTCGTTTCCTACTTCGAATGGGTGCAAGATCGCTACGGCCACTTCTGGAAAGAGGATGATGTCCGAGAAAAGCTTAAGGAGAAGATGGTGACGGCCTTCAATGCGGTGGCCGAAACCGCCGAATCTCGCAAGGTCGACATGAGGATGGCCGCATACATAGTGGCAGTGGATCGAATAGCTGAGGCCAAGTCACTGCGGGGTTTATACGCCTAAAAAAAACGTAGGGGAGGGACTTGTCCCCTCCCGTCTCGTGAAGGGCAGGGGATAAACCCCTGCCCTACGTTTTTTTAGCCCTTGTTAAGCCACTCCTGATAAGTCTTGACCACTTCGATGCTGCCCGGAGGCGCTTTCTGGACGCAGAGGTCACAGAATGTGCACTCATCTTCGTTTTCAGGGTGAACAGCCAGCTTATCATTCTCTACCACAAAAGCATCCACAGGGCATACGGCTGCCAGCCGCTCCCGCTCTTCAGGTGTGGCGAACTTGCTTTGATCGATCTTGAGTTCTACGAACAGGCCCATTTAGTTCATCTCCCCCAGCAGCTTCTTCACGGCCACAGCGATCTGGTCGTGGGTCTCCACAACTGTGATACCCGCCTCACGCATCGCCTTGATCTTGCCTCGTGCCGAGCCGGTGTTTCCCTCGACTATCACGGCGGCGTGTCCGAAACGCATGCCCTGCATGTCGTCCACGAAGCGCCCCGTCACGAAGGCCACGATCGGTTTGGAGTAGTTGACCTCCTTTAGCCACTCGGACAGCCGCTCCTCGGAGGATGTGCCCGGTTCGCAGAAGAGGACGATCACCTTCGTCTGTGGATCCTCCTCCAGCAGCGGGAGCAGCTCCACGAAGGTGGACCCGATGATAGGGTCCCCGCCGATATTGATGGCCGTGCTAATGCCAATCCCATTCAAGGCCAGGAGGCTGGCTGTCTCTGTGAGCATCCCGCCACTCCTGGATAGAATGGCAACATTGCCCTCGAGATATGCTTTCTTGAACTCCTCGGCAGGCCCCCCGATCGCCCCCAGCTTGCCCTTTCCGGGCGAGCACATGCCCAGGGAGTTGGGGCCTACGATGCGCGCACCCCGCTGCTTTGCGTACTCGATCATCTTGCAGACGTCGCCCCGTGGGATGCGCTCTGTGAAAACGCTGATAAACTTGATACCAGCATCTACCGCCTCCAGCGTGGCGTCCATTGCGAAGGCCGGCGGAACCGACACGATAGAGGTATTGATCTCGGGATGGGCCGCTACAGCATCTCGGACAGTGTTGTAGACGGGGATACCGTAAACATCCTGCCCGCCCTTACCCGGGGTGACGCCAGCCACCACCTTGGTGCCGTACTCCACCATGCTCATCGTGAAGCTGGTGGCCTCGCGCCCGGTTATGCCCTGGACTACAACCCTTGTGTTTTCATCAACTAGTATTGCCATCTTTCGCTCCCTACATCCCCTCCACCATTCGGACGGCCGCCTTTGCCGCATCCTCGAAGGTAACCTCTCGCCCAAGGTACTTAACGCCGTACTTCCTCAGTATGGCGTAAGCGTCCTCCTCGTAGGCGCCTGCTGAGCGGAAGGTGATGGGATAGGTGGCCGGGTCGATGCCCAGCTCCAGCATAGCCTTGATCATGCCTCTGGCCAGGAAGTCAACCCGGGAATTGCTGAAGACGTTGGTCATGACAGCCAGTCCCTTTACCTCTGGTTTGGAGAGGATCAGCTTGCAGAGCCGGTAGATCTTGCTCACCGGAGGATTGCCTCCAACTTCGCAGTAGTTTGCCGGCTTGCCGCCATTGCGCAGAACGGCATCGAAGAGGGTGAGGCTCCCACCGCCCGCCCCGATCAGCAAACCCAGGTTGCCTGGGAACTCGACGACACGGCCTGCCACTCCTCTGTAGTCCGCTTTATCGATGGCCAGGGCTTCGACCTCGAAGGGAGTTGGCGGTTTCGTGTTGTCATCTCGCTCGAATATGCCCAGCTTGCCCAGCCGCTCCTTCTGCCTGTAGAGCGCGTCGTCCTCGATCTCGATGTGAGCGTCGGCAGCTATCACGCGACCATCCTTCGTCACCACCAGTGGGTTGATCTCGGCAAGGGTCGCATCGAAGGTCGCGAACGCATCCCACAGCTTCATAAAGAGAGAAGCAGCCGCCGAGTTGAGCTTTCCGGAGAGGTTCAGTCCAAAGGCCAACTGCCTAGCCTGGAATGGCTGCATCCCGATCCAGGCTCCCATGCTCACCTTCTTAATCCGAGATGGATCTTTCTCCGCAATCTCATTGATGTCCATGCCGCCGGAGGCGCTGGCCATCATCAGGCGGCCTTTCGTCCGCTCTTCGTAGGTGGCAGCCACGTACAGTTCCTGGGCGATGGGTAGCTTTTCCTCAACCAGTAACTGCTCGACGGTGTAGCCCTTGATCTGCATGCCCAGCATCTCGCGGGCGACCTGTTCGGCCTGGTCTGGGCTATCGGCAAATCTGACGCCACCCGCCTTGCCCCGACCTGTAGCCAGGACCTGGACCTTCAGCACCACGCTCCGCCCGATCTCCATTGCAGCCTGCCGTGCCTCCATAGGCGTAGATACCAGCCGGCCTTTGGGGAGCGTTACACCAACGCTTTCCAGTATGCGTTTACTCTCGTATTCGTATAGTCTCATTTTTTCTCCCCGTCTCTATCGTGCAGCCGCCTCTCCCAGCTCAAAGCCGCGTCGGAGCGCTTTGAGGTTCAACTCCTCGGTGCCGCGTGGGGCGCTATCGCGAACAGCCTTTTCCATAGCATCTCTGCTCACCACCGGCTCCACACCAATTAGAGCCCCCAGCATCACCACGTTGGCCACAACCCTCTTGTCTAGCTCCTCGGAGGCTACACGAGTCGCCGGAATTTTCACCAATCGCGAGTAGTTGCCCTCGGGGACGCTGGGCACTAGATCCTCGTCCACAACCAGAATCCCGTTGGGTTTGATCCCCTGCACATACCTAGTGGCCGACTCGGGGGACATGCACACCAGGACGTCCGGCTGCACGCACATCGGGTAATCGACCCGCTCAGAGGAGATCACCACGTCGGACATACAGGCGCCGCCCCGAGATTCAGCCCCATGGGAGTTGGTCTGCGTTGCCTCAGTGTTATCGTAGATGGCTGCTGCTCGAGCCAGTATTACCCCGGCCAGTACTATCCCCTGGCCACCGAAACCGCTGATCCTGATCTCTTTTCTGCTAGCCACGGTACGCCTCCCGCTGAGCCTTAGCCAGAGCATGCAGGCCGCTGACCGTCTCCGGAAGCTCGATGTCCACGAACTCGCCCCAGGGACGCTTGCCTTGACGCTCCTCAGCGCTCATCTTCTCGTACTGTTCCTTGCGAACGAAGGCTTTCTTGATCCACTCGAGCATGGTGATGCTGTCGTCCCCCAGCTTGTTGCTCCGACCATAGAAGGTGGGGCACTGAGAGATGATCTCGACAAAGCCGAAGCCCTTCTTGGTAATGGCCTTCTTGATGTAGTTGATACAGGCCCTGGGGTTGGCGGTAGTTGCCCTGGCCACGTAAGAGCCTCCGGCTGCCGCCACCAGTTTGCACAGGTCGAAAGCGTCCTCCACCAGCCCATAGCGGGATGTGGCGGACAATGAGCCAGATGGTGTGGTAGGAGAATACTGTCCACCGGTCATGCCGTATGTGTAGTTGTTCACACAGATAGCCGCTATGTCGGCGTTCCGACGAGCGGTCTGGATCAGATGGTTGCCTCCGATGGCCGAAGTCTCGCCGTCCCCCATGTGGCAAATCACCTTAAGCTCGGGGTTGGCCAGCTTAATACCGGTGGCAAATCCCAAAGGGCGGCCGTGAAGGGTGTGCATATAATCGTACTTCCAGTAGGTGCACATACGGCCGGTGCAGCCGCTGCCGCCGACCCATACGACGCTGTTGGGGTCCAGCCCCAACTCGTCGATGGCCATTGCGGTGTAGTACCAGATCTGCCCGATGCCGCAACCCTGGCACCAGATGTGGGGGCTGCCGGGAGCTCCAAAACGGAAGTACTTGATGGCGGGGTGCTCCAGCACCTCCGGTTCCTCGGTTTTCATTACAGGAGCCTCTGCCACTTAGATCACCTTCCTTATCTCGTCCACGATCTCCGCGGGGGTATGCATGTCGACGCCTGGTTTGGAAAACAGGACTACCTCGGCGTCCGCACCAAGGCAGCGTTGAACCTCGCGATAGACCCGACCCATGTTCATCTCGGCGACGATGACCTTCTTAACGGTTTTGCCGATCCGTTTCACATATTGGTCAGGGAAAGGCCAGATGCCGATGAGCCGGCTGAAGCCGACTTTAAGTCCCTCAGCGCGAGCCTGGCGGACAGCCGCCTTTACCGAGCGTGCAACGGAGCCGAAGCCGATCACCAGCACCTCGGCATCTTCCAGGTAGCCATCCTCTACTCGAGTCAGCTTATCGGAGTTGGCCTCCACCTTATTCCACAGCCGGTTCACCAGCTCTTTCTGGACACTGTAAGCCTGGGAGGGGGAGCCGTCGGCCGTGCGGGCGAAGCTGGAAACGGCCAACCGGTAGCCCTGGCCGAAGGCTGGCATCGGGCCAACCCACTCCCCAGCGGGCACAGCCCAGGTCTTAAAGGAGGGGCTAGGAGGCTCGGCGGGCTTTCGCCGCTCGGCAACCTTCACCTCGGCGGGGATCACGACCTTCTCCCTGAGATTGGACAGGATCTCGTCGCCCAGGATGAAGACCGGTGTACGGTACTCCTCGGCAAGGTTGAAGGCCTCAACGGTGAGGTCGAACATCTCCTGGGGTGACTCTGGGGCTAGCGCTATTACAGAGTAATCGCCGTTGCTGCCGAAGCGCACCTGGTAGATATCGCCCTGAGCGCTCTTGGTGGCGATGCCGGTGCCCGGTCCCGCCCTCATCATGTCGACGATGACGCACGGGGTCTCAGTCATGGCGGCATATCCGATGTTCTCCTGCATAAGGCAGATGCCGTTGCCGGAGGTAGCGGTCATGGACTTGAAACCGCCCCAAACCGAGCCGATAACGATGGTTAGAGAGTCCAGTTCATCGGCACCCTGGACGTAGATGCCGCCCGCCTGTGGTAAACGCCGCGCCATGGCCTCGGCGATTTCAGTAGCCGGGCTGATAGGATAGCCTGCAAAGAGGTTGCACCCTGCGGCCAGAGCGCCTTCGGCGCATGCCTGCTGGCCTTGCATCAAATGAACGCCGGTTAGAAGCCTGGGATTAGCCATTAGACTTCACCTTCCTTGTCTGTACCGGGCACAGCGCCAACCGCTATGGCGAAGTTGCCACAGAACATCTCGCACAGCTTACAGCCTGTGCATTTCTCTATGGCTACGACCACTGGAGCGTAGATACCCTTCTTGTTCAGCTTGGTGTCTTTAGCTAACACCTGCTGAGGGCAGAACTCGATGCAGTTAGTGCAGCCCGTGCAGTAGTTGTGGTTCACCACGATTCGGTGCTGGGTCTTGACCTTTGGAGCCACCTCGTTCCTCCATTGTGGTATTGGGACCTCACATCCCTACAACCTCCCCGCTTCGGAGAGGGGAGCCGCCGGGTTTCCTCTTCCTGAGGGAGATGCCGAGTTCCCTCTCCCCGAGGCAGAGGCGTGACCGCAACGCTGTGCTCGCTCGCGTCGCGGGGTGAGGGGGAACTCTTGGTCGCCAGAGTGAGGGCCCTCACCCCGACCCTCTCCCATAGGGAGAGGGAGTCTTTAGTTCTCTCCCACTGCGGTGGGAGAGGGAGTGAAATTGGCTAGCTAGTGCTACCCGTCAAAGATCTGGTTACCTGTTTAACGTGCCGGTTGAGCGCTGCCTTCAGCGCCGGAAGGTTCTTGGATTCGAAACCTTCCAGTATAGCCCTATGCTCACGAGCATCCGTTAATCCCACGGGGTGCTGGGCCTTACTGGCGAGATTCCTGCGGTAGATATGGACGTGGACGCTGAGCCGACGGTAGACATCTACAAGCCTCCTGCTGCCGGCGCTGCCCACAACCATCAGATGGAACTGGGAGTCCCGCTTACTGAATTTGGCGTAATCGATGTACCGCCCTTGAGGGTCGACAAGCTGCTCCATCTCCTCCACGAGCCGGCGCATCTCCGCCAGTTGGGAAGCATCGAGCATCTCGATCCCCGCTTCTGCAGCCGCCAGCTCGATTAGGCGGCGAGCTTCCAGCAGGTCAACGATATCCTCTGGGTCCAACCTGGCCACAAAGTAACCCTTCCTGGCAACGTCTTCGACTAATCCCTCCGCCGCCAAACGGTTGAGGGCATCCCTTACCGGGGTGAGGCTCACCCCCAATTGGCGAGCCAACTCGCCGGCTGGAAGAGAGCTTCCCGGCGCCAGTTCGCAGTTGACGATCTGGTTCCGAACAGCTTCGTACACCTTCTCGCCTAGATCGGGGTAGTTATGCAGCAAGATCGATTTCGCCATAAGGCCGCCTTTGGAAACATGATAGATAGCCAGTCGGAGATGCCGGAAAAGAAACACGAAGTTCGAAGCATTAAATCTGATATATCATATACTCCTATCGCGCCGGCCTGTCAAGCCGTTTGATTAGGAATTGTCACTGCTCAGGGAAAATGTCCGCCATACTTGAGGTAGGAGGACAGTAACATTGAACCCGTGCCTGCAACGAGCAGTAGACGTACTGACACTCTATCTGAGCAAGACGTCGGGGTTCACTAGCGACCTTGGGGTTTCTCCCATCAACACGGCGGCCACTGCCTCGGCGGCCCTAGTCTGAAGTGCCAACAGGGAGGTAAGAGAGTAGTAGGCGGCATGAGGGGTAAAGATGACGTTCTCCAACTCCAGCAGGGGATTGTCACGACTGGGAGGCTCTATCTCCAGCACGTCTAGGGCTGCCCCACCGATAGTGCCATTAACCAGGGCGTCGTATAGAGCATCCTCGTCGATTAATGAGCCGCGTGAAGTGTTCAGAAGATAGGCTGTGGCCTTCATGGAAGCTAGTTCCCTGCGGCTGATTAGGTGGTATGTGGAGGGAGACAGTGGGACATGTATGGAGACAAAATCACTAGTTTGGAGGAGGCAGGTGATCTCATCGACCTTCTCGACGCCCAGAGCCGACATGGCTGCACCGTCTACGAAGGGATCAAATGCCTTTACTTTCAATACCAATGCCTGAGCTTTAGCGGCCACAGCACGAGCGATCTCTCCAAAACCGATAAGACCCAGGTGCTGCCCGGCCACTCGCTCGATCTTGGGAGCGATTTGAGTTACATCCCATCTCCCCGCCTTGACTGAAGAATTGAGCTGTGGGATATGCCTGGCGCAGGCCAGGAGGAGGGCGAGAACATGTTCCGAGACCTCGTCGACGCAGTAGCCGGTCACGTTGCAGACAGCTATTCCTGCCCGTGTGGCCGCTGCCACATCTATCGTGTCCACCCCAACACCGTATCGAGCTATGACGCGACACTTTCGTAGCCTCGCAATCACCTCCTGAGTGATGGGCGCATACTGAACTAGCAAACCGTCGGCGTCGCGTGCAACCTCCAGCACATCCTCCGGCGTCCGACAGTTCCCCACCAGCACAGTTGCGCCAATCCTGGCCAGAACTTCAGTTTCCGGCTGGACACTGGGGAATTCAGCATCGGTGATTACTACAGTGAATGCCAACGTTATTCCGCCCAATCCAAGTCCCGCTCGAATTGCCTCGCTGCTCCACCAGGACTCTATCTACTAGAAAGGTACTCTTAGTGCGCGGTTCCTCAAGTAGGGTAGGGGTTTATCCTCTACCGTTTGGCTCTCGTTCACCAAGAGGCGACAGGGGACAACCCCCACCCTACGTCAGGAATTTAATTGAACGGAGCTCTTAGAGATCGCGCAGGTCCTCGTTGCAGTTGACAATAACTTTCACGTTAGATCGCTTGTTGACCACACACTCCTCGAGGCCTTTCTCCACCACCTCCTCCAACGAGATCCGGTTGCTGATCAACGGGGTCGGGTCGACGCGGCCATCGGCGAGCAATTGGATCGCCTGCGGAATCTCTCCACCGTTATTGAATATCCCAATATGTTCCCTTTCCTTAAACACCAGTTCATTCATATCGTAGGTGACTGGCTCCTCAAAGATGCCAACCTCCACGACTCGACCGAGCGTGCGCGTCGCTCGAAAAGCCAACGCAACGGTCTCTGGACGGCCAGCCGCCTCAATAGCGATGTCGACGCCAATCCCATCTGTTCGCTTCCTGACTTCGGCGGCAACGTCAATCTCGGTTGGATCTAGCACCTCTGCTCCCAACTGCCTGGCTACGGCAGACCTCGCACCCTTTCGAGAAGCAACGAAGACCTTGTGGGCAGGGGAGTTCTTGAGGATCTGCCAGGTGAGCAACCCTTGGTTGCCGGCACCGATCACCAGGACGGTTTCGCCCGGCACCATCCTACCTCGCCGTAGTGCGTGTACGGCAACCGCAAGCGGCTCGCAAAACGAAGCCTTCTCCAGCGACAGTTCCGGAGGAATGTGAAAAACCCCCCCTGCAGGCATCGTCACGTACTCGGCGAACACACCATCTCGCCCGAGTCCGAGGAATGCAGCATTTTCGCAAAGGCTGAACTCGCGGCGCTGGCACGCCCAGCAAGTGCCACACCAGGTTGCGGAATCCGCCGTCACTCGGTCGCCGGGCTTGAAGCCCTCGACACCAGGACCAACTTCCACGATTACTCCGCTAAATTCGTGACCCTGAATGAGCGGGGCGCACTTGCCAGTCAGAGGATGGGGCTTAATAGGCATGAAGATCGGCCCCGCGGCATACTCGTGGAGATCCGTTCCGCATACGCCAGCCCAAGCAATCTTGATCTTGACTTCGCCGGGGCCGGGGCTTGGAGGCTCTGGAACATCTACCACTCGTGTATCACGTCTCCCATACCAAACGGCTGCTCGCATGACTCTTGTCTCCTTCCCAATATTTCGGCATCAGGAACAGCCCCAGCCGGGCGTAGCGCTCTGACAATTGCCAGAGATCGAATAGGCTAGAGCTCCTGGCCGATGCTTCGCTGTGAACGCAGGCTATACACTATGCTATGGCGATGGGATGGATCTGAGAACCGGTGGCGCCTCTGATCCGCAGAGGCAGTGCGATGAACAGAAACTCGTACACGCGGTCTGTGGCTAAGCGGTCTAAATAGAGACTCTCCACATGGGTTATTCCATGCTCCGCGATCAGATAGGTGTGGACCGGAAGCGGTGGGCCGTTAGGATCGAAAGGCCACTGCTCGACGGCCTCGGTATCGGAACCTACCAGCGCGATCTTGCGTTCCGCCAGGTAGCGCGCGCCGTCGATATTGGGTCCAGCGCCTTTAAGGGAGAACCGAGCATTGTCGGTGCGCCAGTATTTGGAGAAACCGGTGCGGATCAGCACCGCCGTACGCTCACGGATCTCCACACCCTGCGCCCTGGCGCAATGCTCAAGGTCATCCCCCGTGATCCCATAGCTGTCGGGCAACACATCGACACCGTGGTCGGAGGCAACGTCGAGGAGAACACCCCGCAGGATTATGGGAGGGAAGTTCTCTGCTCCGTAAGCAGCGTAGCCGCTGTTACTCATCACATCCTTGACCTTGACCCCTCCATACAGTTGGATCTCTCCGTCCACCCATTTCCCAACATGGCACAGCGCATCAATGTGAGTGCATCCGTGCATGGGAATGGTGGTGATCTCGTTCCCAACCGACGCGGGCTCCAGTTCCGGCATGTCTCCGTGACGGACGTACGGGGCAATGACGAGTGGGGGATGTCCTGCCCAGTAAGGGATCCCGGGCTCTAGAATCTGCTCCAGGCTGTAGACCTGCCCAGTTCGGACCAGTGACAACAGTTCGGGCGTAACCTGCGGCGCCGGGATCCCCCCAAAGGGTCGAATGTCCCCCGCGCACACTTGCCGGCCCTCTCGCGTCTCTCCAGATGCCATGAAACTACCTCCTTTAAGATGCCAATCCCACTCTCCGGAAGCCACAATTTAGAGCGGGGCGGAGTCCAAGGCAACCAAGCACCCAGCCGAAGACACAAATGTTTGTCTGGTATTTCGAACGATGCACGATATACTGAGCGCCATGGTACTATCTTCTTCAACCATTGTCAAGCTTCCGATCTGCCGGAATCTTCGAGTTTCCCATTTTTCTGTAAGCGGGCCGAATATTTCAGACAGGGGAGGGGTAACGCTGAGGAGTGCTCGCTCAACAGCCTCAAAGCAGGGATTCCAAAATAGTGGAGGAAGTCGACGCCGAGAGCACCCATCATTCCGAGCATCTGGCCAATGAAGATGCCCAGGAGATGGGTGCTCTCTCGGTACTATGGCGCGAGGAGACGCGACCTCGGGCGACTAGCTGCACCGTCCTTTCGGTGCGGTGCGTGCAATACGAGGGTGCTCAGCGAGGCTCGCTCGCTCATCTGGCAGCAAGTATAGCTTGCGCGATCTCCTCGCAGAACTCAGGCAGGTCATCCGGACAGCGCCCCGTTACGACGTTCCCTTCGCGGACCGCCCCAACATCCAGGTACTCTCCGCCGGCGTTGCGCAGATCATCCTCGACTGCCGCATAGCCCGTCACGCGACGTCCGCGCACCATGTCGGTGCCAAACCGCCGATCGACCGATATGAGCACCTGTGGGCCGTGGCAGATGGCAGCGATCACCTTGCCGGCACGATAGGCGTCGGCGACCAGTTGCAGGGTTGGCTGATGGATACGCAGGTAATCTGGGGAGAAGCCTCCGGGAAACACTATTGCATCGAAATCGGCTGGACTCAGTTCCGTCACAAGCCGCGAGGTGTAACGGCGCCCCTCTTCCAGCACCAGGATCGGCACTGTTGTTCCAAATCGGCCGGTGATCGGTTTCTCGAAAAAGTAGGGACGAGGGTGGAAATGAGCAGGTGCCGCCTGAGGCAATGTTCCAACAATGACTTGGGCACCCTCTCCGCTCAACCAGACAGTCGGGTAGAGAAGCTCAATGTCTTCGAACTCGTGGGCTACGACGATCGCTACGCGAGCACCATTCAGCCTGGCCATAGTAAAACCTCCTTCACCACTAAGCGTCTACAGAACGCCAGCACACGCAACGTTCTCTCCCCAATGCGTAACGCTTGTCGAAGATGCATTTCCTCGACTCCAAAGTCGGTCCTTCGCGCGCTCCTCCGCCAAAACGAGCCTCGTCTAAGTACATGATAGTACTCTAGCACACGATAGCAGGCCCCAGCAATACTGCTTTCTACACATTGAACGCGATCAACCGATCTGGCTGCGAAGCCAACATCACCTCACGTTTACTATGTTGCACTGTAGCGCCACCTACGCCAGCACCCAAATTTGGGGCAGGAGGCTCTTGACAATTGAAGATGAGCCTGCTACAGTCCATGTCGGGATTTCGTACATCGTCCGAAATATCAGATCAAGAGGGTATTCAGTGGCAAGAGTTGTACCGGCGGTAGCGCGCGCGCTTAAGGTGTTGGAAATGTTCCTCGATGGATCGCAATCGATCTCTGTGCCAGAGATCGTCGCTCGTCTTGGTCTACCGCGCAGCACTACCCACGAACTGGTCCAGACGTTGCTTGCGTGCGGCTACCTCGCGCAGCTTGAGAATCAGCCCCACAGGTACGTCTTGGGCCTTCGCGTTTTCGAGTTGGGGAGCATATACGCCGCCAAGCTTGACCTCGTAACGGAGGGTCTACAAGTGGCACAGAAGATCGTGGCCACCTGCGATGAGACGGTCCAGATGGCGATTCGCGATGGGACAGAAGTGGTGTATGTCGCTAAAGTGGACTGCAGCCACACGGTGAGGTTGGCGTCGGCAGTTGGTCGTCGATTACCAGCTCATTGTACCGGCTTAGGTAAGATGCTGCTCTCGTCGATCCCCGATGAGAAGCTGGTGGAGCTCTATGGGAACGCCGAGCAATTGCCCGGGATGACGCCCAACAGTATCACATCGTTGAGCCAGCTCCTGCGGGAGCTAGCTATGGTGCGTGCGCGTGGACTCGCTTACGACGATTGCGAATCGAATGTGGATGTCCGGTGCGTTGCCGCCCCGGTATACAACCACAAGAATAAAATGGTCGCCGCCATAAGCATCTCCGTTCCGATCAGCCGCATGAGCATGAATAGGCAAGACGAATTAGCGGTCCTTATTCAGCAAGGCGCAACGGACCTGTCGCGTCGTCTTGGGTACCGGCCTGCAACAACATTCGATGCACATCCTGCAGAAACGCAACAAGTATTGGAGGTTTTGTGAGCAACCTGATTGAAGCTCGCGCGATTACGAAGGCGTTCCCAGGCACCCTGGCGCTGGACAGGGTCGACTTCCAGTTGGTTCCAGGGGAGATACACGCGCTAGTGGGCGAGAATGGTGCAGGCAAGTCGACGCTCATGCTAATTATGGCCGGCGTTCACCAGCCCGACGCTGGCGAGCTTCTAGTCGACGGCCAGCCCGTTAAGCTCCGGGATCCTCATCATGCACAGCAGCTTGGCATTAGCACGGTGTTTCAAGAACTAGCGCTCTCCCTTAACATGAGCGTTGCCGAGAATGTATTCACCCATACTCAACCAGTAAACCGCATGGGGCTGATCCGATTCGATGGGATGTACGAAGCGACCAAGCAGGCGCTGCAGGCGTTTGGAGTCGAGATAAATCCGCGGGCACCCTTGCAACGATACGGCGTGGCGATCCAGCAGATCGTCGAGATCGCGCGCGCCACCCAGCGACAAGCCAGGGTGCTGATTCTCGACGAGCCGACATCGGCGCTCGGCGAGCGCGAAACAGAACGGCTTTTCCAGGTTCTCCAGATGCTCCGTGACCGCGGCGTAGGCATCATCTACGTGAGCCACAAGCTTGACGAAGTCTTCGCCATTTCCGACCGAATCACTGTGCTGAAGGACGGAAAGCTGGTAGGGACCGTCCGGACCGCGGATACATCCGAGGATACCGTTGTTCGCATGATGGTTGGGCGGGAACTGGAGCATCTTTTTCCTCCACGAAACGGAGGGAGACGAGAAGCCGTATTGGAGTTGCGGGATCTCTCTGGCCCTGGTTACTCGAACGTAAGCCTGAGCATTTACACCGGGGAGGTTCTCGGCGTCTTCGGTCTGACCGGTGCAGGGCGAACCGAGTTAGCCCGAGGCATCTTCGGCATCGAGCCAGCTACCGGAGGCGATATTCTGATCCGGGGACAGCCTGTCAGGATCACGGATCCCGACAAAGCGATGAGCGAGGGAATCGCCTACATCCCAGAGGACCGAAAGCAAGATGGCCTTTTCCTCGAGATGTCCCTTCGGGAGAACGTTGCGGCAGCCTGCCTTTGCGCGTTGAGCGGCCCCATATTCATGCATAGGTCCAAGGAGGAGGCGCTAGCACGAGACTCGGTGAGCAAGCTCAGGATCAAGACGAGGAGCATCGACCAACGCGTTTCGCGTCTCAGTGGCGGCAACCAGCAGAAGGTGCTCTTTGCCAAGTGGCTGGCTCGCAACCCAATGGTGCTAATTGCTGACGAACCGACCCGTGGCGTGGATGTAGGGGCAAAAGCTGAGGTTCACGCCATACTTCGGAAGCTAGCGAACGAAGGAGCGGCAGTAGTAATGATCAGTTCAGAGTTGCCGGAGGTGCTGGGCATGAGCGACCGAGTAGCGATCATGCGGGAGGGCCGGTTGGTCGCCCTGCTCGACCGCGATCATGCGACCGAGGAGCGCATAGCTGCCTATGCATTGGGCACGATCGGCGTTACCTCCACTACGTCTCGGGGGAGTTGAGAATGGCTAGCGAGACACCTATCGTGGAGCAAACCACTGGCTTACCTGCTTCGCCCCCTACACCCGACACCATTCAGGAACCGATCGGGAGCCGGGTGCGTGAAGCGATCGCCAACATCCTTCGTATACGGGAAATGGCGATGGTGATCTTGATCCTGTTCACATGTATCCTTCTTTCCATTTTGTCACCTCATTTCCTGAATCTAGCCAATTTCATCGCTATCGCTCGGGGATTCTCGATGGAGGGCCTCGTTGTGGTGGGGATGTCCATGCTGCTCATCGCTGGCAAGTTTGATCTGTCAGTCGGCTCTGTCATGGCGCTGTCGGGGATCGTGTCGGCGTGGCTGATGGTGAAGGGGCAAATGCCTCCTCCTGTGGCGGTCCTCGGCGGTCTGGGAGTTGGGATGCTAACGGGGACAATAAACGGAATCGTTGTTACGCGAATCAAGGTCAATCCGCTCATCGCCACCCTCGGGATGATGTCCATCGCGAGGGGTTGCGCGTTGGGCTTTACCGAGGGACACCCGGTGATCGGCGTCCCCATGGACTTCGCCTGGATCGGACAGGGCAGCATAGCCGGGGTCCCGATCCCCGTCATCATAATGCTGATAGTGGTTGTAGTGGCCGATATTTTGCTGCGCCGGGGGCGAGCACTGCGCCAACTCTACTACGTGGGTGGAAGCGAGAAAGCTGCTCAACTGTCAGGCATCCCCGTCGACAGGGTCGTGTTCCTTGCCTTTGTAGCATCGGGTTTCTTCGCCGCGATGGCTGGGATCATCTCCATGGCACGGCTCACTAGCGGCGTCCCCACAGCCTTCAGCGGAGTGGAGCTGCGCATCATCGCAGCCTGCGTGATCGGCGGGGCTAGCCTCTCCGGCGGAGAGGGCACTATAGTGGGCTCAGTGTTGGGGCTTATCTTCATGGCACTTGTAACAAACGCGATGACCCTCTTCGGCGTCTCCATCTATTGGGAAGGTGTGGTAACAGGAACCATTCTCACTGTCGCTGTCAGTCTCGACATGATCTCGCGCCGTCGACTCAGAGGGGCTTAATAAGAGCCTGATATTGGCTCAATGCATGCGGCCCAAGAAAGGAGGGTAAGGACTCTAGAGAAACTTAAGGTGCATCGTCCAGAGGTTTGACTACCAACTGTCTGAGATGTGGTCCATAGGAGTCCATCTAGAATGTGAGGAGGTTTACTATGTCTGAGTTCAGCAATCAACCAGGCAACCGTCTCTCACGTCGTAAGTTCCTAATTGGGTCAACGGCGAGCCTAGGAGCGGCAGGGCTAGTCCTGGCAGGGTGCCAACAAGCCCCAGCCCCCGCCCCGACAGCGAAACCCGAGAGCCAGCCAGCGGCACCAACCGTTGCTCAAGCCGCTGCTCCAGCCTCGGCTCCAGCCGCAAAGCCTGCCGCTCAAAGCGATGAGACCTACGTCTGGCTCTGCGCCGTCACATCAATCGCTTTTTGGCTCGATGGGAAGCAAGGGTTAGAAGCCGCTGGCAAGGCTTTGGGGGTGAAGACCGAGTTCCTAGGCCCAGTCGAATACGACGCTGTCGCTCAGTTGAAGATCCTCGAGGAGTTGATCGCGAGGAAACCTGCCGGGATCATGATATTCCCGGCCGATGATCAGTCGCTCAACGAGCCTCTACAGCGAGCCATGAAGGAGGGTATTCCGGTCGTAGTCGTGAACCACGATGTCAACGACCCCACTGCCCGCTACGGGTTCGTCGGCCCCGACAACCGTCAAGTTGGTAGGATGGGTGGCCAAATGGCAGTCAAGCTGCTTAACGGCAAGGGCAACGTTGCGTTCATGACCACAACCAATCCGGCACATGGGATCCGGGTTGCAGGCTACAAAGACATATTCGAGCAATATCCGGATATCAAGATCATTGCCGAGGTCGACGAGAAGTCCGATCCGGCCTATGGGCTGACGGTTGGGACACAATTGATCCAGGCCCATCCAGATCTCGACATGATCATCGGTATCGACGCCACCGCAGGAGCCGCCACCGCCCGCGCTCTGAAGGAGACCGGGAAGGCTGGGCAGATCTTGGTTGGCGCAATGGATCGAGACGACGACATGCTGCCCTACATCAAAGACGGAACGATTGCATACACCCTGGCTCAAAACAGCGTTATGGAGGAGTGGATCGCTCTCCACTACCTGTACTGGCTGAAGCACAACTCGATCCCCGCCTTCGATGATTGGCGGACGGCCAACGCTCCACAGTGCCCGGGAACCACGGACGTTGGTGTTACTGTGGTCACCAAGGATAACGTTGACTACTTCTTCCACCAGAAGCAATCCTGACGAGCCAAAATAGCGCCTGTTGGGAAGGGATGGTGTCGCGGGCCCGGAGGCTAAAGACTCTCTCCAGGCCCGCACACTACCACCGGAGGCACCTAGTTCGGCTCTACGAGAGGAAGGTACCAGAACCATGGACCTGAATCATATCTTAACCTGGGAGATGCCTGCGAAGCTGTTTTTCGGCCCTGGTTGCTCTAGGTTGGCCGGCGAGGAGATTAGAAAGTTAGGAGGTAGCAAAGCCCTGATCGTCACTGATCGGGGAGTCGAGGCAGCGGGTGTGCTCGGCGGTATCCTCGAAGCGCTGAGCGCTTCGAACGTCTCGTACGCTGTCTACAACGGCGTGGAGCCTAACCCGAGCATCCGATGCGTAGAAGATGCATTCGCTCTCTACAAGACTGAGGAATGCGATTGTCTCCTGGGCATCGGGGGCGGCAGTTCCATCGACACAGCCAAGGCCGCTGGAGCTTTGGCCACCAACAAGATGGACATTCGAGCCATGGAGGGTGTGGGCAAAATCATCAACCCGATCCCGCCGTTGGTAGCCGTCCCAACCACCTGCGGCACCGGTGCTGAAGTCACCGTGACATCAGTCGTTACCGACCCGGAGCGCCACTATAAGATGCCCATTCTTTCCCCATTGCTAACGCCCAAGATTGCCCTGATCGACGGTTCGCTATTAACCAAGCTGCCCGGGCCGGTAGTGGCCTCTACAGGCATCGATGCCCTCTGCCACGCCCTGGAGAGCTACACCAACCTGAATACCAACCCGATCAGCGACGCCCTGGACCTCAAAGCCATCAGCATGATCTCCAAGTGGCTCAGGCCTGCGGTCGCCAACGGCAACCTCGAGGCTATGTCCAACATGGTGCTGGCCTCCACGATCGCCGGCATGGGCTTCGCCAACACCAGGTTAACCATCGTCCACGCCATGAGCCATCCGGTCAGCGGCTTCTACGGAGTGCCTCACGGTGTGGCCAACGCCGTCCTGCTCCCCTACATCATGGAGTACAACCTGATCGGCAACCCCCAGCGCTTTGCCGACGTAGCCCAGGCCATGGGGGAGGACACCTTCGGGCTGACGGTGATGGAGGCAGCCCGGCTATCTGTGAAGGCGGTGCGGGAGCTGAACCAGGATGTGGGGATACCGGCTACCTTTAAGCCATACGGGGTCACCGAGGAGCATCTGGATGCGATGGTGGAGGATACCTTCAAGAGCGGGAACGTGGTCCTGAATCCGGTTAAGGTCAACCGTGAACAGGTGGTCGCCATCTACCGACGGGCCATAGGATGAGACTTCTGGGGGGCATCCACTGGTTGTCCCCCACAGATCCGAATAGGCTAAACCTACATTTCCTATCCAAATCCCATGGCGGCTTCGCCTTCCCAACCACCACACTCACCTACTGAATGATGGTGTCCAGAATGCAAGCAGCAATTGGTGAGCCGAACAAATACCCCGCCGGACCGATCATCTTAGCAACAGATGGATATCAAAAACGATACGTCCCGCCCATCAATGGATCCTCGACACTCTCCCCGCTACAAGCCGCGCCTTTCTCGGCGCGGCCAGCCAATACAGCAGACAGATGAGCCACATTCCCGGGATCGCAAGGCTGAAAGCTAAGCGGTAGGAGCTGGTGACGTCGAAGATGTAGCCCGCAAAGAAAGCACCGAAGGAGGCGCCGAGGCCGCCCATCGTGTAGACCGTGCCCAGGATCGGCTCAAAGTGCCTCCCCTGGAATATGTCCGCGGCTGTCACCGGGGTCAGTGTCTTGCGGTGCCCCACTTTGTGATAAGGGGTAGGGGGTGGTAAGAATCAGCGACTTAGGTGAGACTGATGTTGCAAGACAAAAACTCACCTAAGAAGTCGCCGATGATGGAACAATATCCCCAAGCCCTTGGATTTGTCCAACATTTAGCCCCCACTTGGCGTAAGACCCAGCATCGGAACCTGGCTCAGCTCCTTGTTGCTATCCTTGATCACCCCACCCTATGCCTGTCCCAGTTGGCCTGCTCGATGCCCAAATCGGATCAGCCTCTACATGGTCGGCTCAAGCGGCTAATGCGCTTCCTGGAGAACCCTCGCCTTGATGAAGCAGCCCTCTTCGTCCGATGGTTGAAGCTAAGCTATCGCTTCGGGGATGACGCCCCCCAACTTGACGATGAGCGCCCCATATTGCCATTGCTGTTGGACACGACCTACTTCGACCCATTGCCGCCCTCGTTGCCAGCGTTCCATGTGGTAGTCGCGGCTTGTCGGTGGCTCTTACTACCTACCATCGCTCTAAGCTAAAGGCCTGCTTCCCACCTGTGGACTCCTGGCCTAAGGCTAATTGCCAGATACACCATCCCCGCCCCATTAGGGGCCAAAAGGGTAATCCTGCCTCAAGGCCGTGAAACGCTTCCTTAGCCAGAACCACATCGAAGAGCATCTGATAGACTACCTGTTCGCCATGGTTTCCCCGGCCTTGCATCCCGTCCTGGTCGCTGATCGCGGGTTTGTAAGGGCCGATCTGTTCAGGCATCTTCAAGCCAAAAAGCGGGACTATGATATCCGCATCGACGCTCAGACCCACATCAGTCTCCCAGAGCCCCTTAGCCCAGACTTGCCGAAGTGTGGAGCGCCCGAAAGCGTGCTTGGTTTGGGAGAAGGCACTAGCGTCTGGTGTCCAGTAGCCTGGTATGGGAAGGAAGACCGAGTGCC